>JABUFC010000059.1 GCA_013314715.1 Bacteroidales bacterium
ACGTTTTAAGTTGTTTTATGATTTTTTATACCGGTTATTGTTGTATTGACTAAAACCTTTAATAAGCCTTAAAGCTTAAAATTCTAATTGGTCATTACAACTATGAAAGAACAGAGGACTAATACGAAACATAGGCATGTAATCCTACGCAATGACATAGTTCACCTCTGTTCTTTTACCGGTATTTTATCACAAAAATACACGATACAAATCTAAAGGCAATGACGGGAAGGGATGGCAATAACAAAAAAGAGTTTTGCAAAGGTCTCAAAAACTGATTTATGGCAATGGTTAAATTAGCCATTTGTTAAAACTAAAAAAATTTACGACCCACAACTATCATTATTTTCTGGATAACTTGAATTTAAAAATCAATGTTTTTTAAACATATATAATTATCAATAGCAAATATTTTATTTTTAAATTATTTTGGACAGCACAGATACCCACAAAATTATTTTTTAAATTAGTGTATAAATATTTATAATCGATATGAAATATTATATTTAAATTTGGAAAAATGTTGTTGCTTGCTTATGCTTATTAAAAATCAATTTTTCAATATTAAAAATATTGATGTTCATTGTAAACTATATCTCCCCGATAAACTTTCAGAAAATCAACCATGGGTTATATTGCTTCATCAAGGATTAGGTAGTATTTCGCAATGGAAAAGTTTCCCCAACAAGCTGTTTAATGCAATAAACCTTCCAATTTTTCTATACGAACGCATCGGTTATGCAGAAACAGGGACTATTCTTAACCCTCTTCCAGAAAATTTCTTACAAATAGAAGCTTATGAAATACTTCCAGAACTTATAGAAAAAGCTCATATAAAAAAACATTACCTAGTTGGACACAGCGATGGTGCAACGATTTCGCTTTTATATGCTTCGAAAAGGCCTCAACAATTAATAGGTATAACAGCAATGACTCCACATGTTTTTGTTGAAGAAATAACTAAACAAGGAATACAAAAATTAATCAACGATTATAATAGAGGAATTTTATCTTTTTTTCTACAAAAGTATCATCATGAAAAAACAGATACTTTATTTCGCAGGTGGACGCAATTTTGGTTAAACGAACCGCTTGTTTCATGGAATATGTTTTATGAACTAAAAAACATTGATGTACCATTATTACTAATTCAAGGAGACAATGATGAATTTGGCAGCTTAAAACAATTAGAATATATTGAACAATATAGTTTATCTAAAATAGAAAAACTTATTATTAACGATTGTAGGCACAACCCACATTTAGAGCATGCATCTATTGTTGTAGAAGCAATAAAAAAGGCTATCTACTCTACCATAGATAGCCATTAACATGCAAAACGCCAATTGTTATTTTTTCTTTCTAAAAACGTAACGTGTAATAAAAATACCTTCGCCATCTTGTTTGCCAGCATCACTTTCAACACCCGAAGATACAAAAGCAAGTTCCCAGCCTTCAGCAGCCATAGCGTTTAATTTTGATGCTATTACTGCATCATTCGATGCTATGTTTTGAAAATTAATACCTACTAAAGAAAAAAAGTTCAATAATTTTGTTTCATCAAAAGCATCAATTTTTATTTCACTTCTATCTACATCGCCTTGTTTACTATCCTTTCCCTTAGTTCGTGAAGTAGTGAAATTTTTGTAATCAACATTTTCGCGAACACATAACATACGTGATCGACCTATGCCACCAGGTACAATAGATTCAACAGTTGTAACTATTGCATATTCGTACTGTTGAGCAAATAACGAAATGCCTAAAAATAAAATAATTGCACTTAAAAATAGCTTTTTCATAACTTAAATTTTTTAGTTAAACATTAAACAAAGATACATACATTCAATTTTAATACCAAAATTATTTTACTTGTTTATTTTATTAGAATCAACAACTAAAAATATTACTTCGTCTTTTCGTTTCATTAAATATTCTTCTCTTACAAATTTTTCGAGCAAAGTTTTATTGCTTTGAAGTTCTTTAATTTTTTCTGAATGCTTTTTGATTAAATCTAAATAATATTGTTTTTGATGTAATAGCTCATTTCGTTTTTTAATGGCCGAAAAACGTTCTATTAGGTTATTCTGACTAAAAATAAGTACAAATACTAAAAATATTATGGTAACTAAAAAATATTTATTGGTGTAAATGGCTTTGCGTTGAAGAAATTCATTTATTTTCATATTAGCCTCCACTTATTAAATGAATAACCTGTACATTATCACCATCATTAAGATAAGTCTGCTCATAATCTTCTTTCTTAATGGGTTTTCCATTTACCTTTACAACTATCATTTTAAAGGTATAGTGCTTATATTGGAGCAATTCACTAATAGTTAAGGTGTCTTTGTCGATATTTTCAGTAATATTATTAACAATGAGTTTCATAATGAGTTATTTTAATAAAATTTCTAATGCTTTATTAGCTTGCATATTAGCTACAATTCCGACACGCGGTGCCAATGGAGGCAAATGTTCTGAAACTTCGTGTTCTCCATCGCCTATAATGTATATATTATCGAATGCTTGTTCGCGAATTAAATGAGCATTACCCCAGCCTGCTAAACCAGACCCCATAATTAAGGGTATATGAGGCAAATAATGCAGCATAGTTCGAAGTATCATTTCTTTCATTTCAGCTTTATCAAATGCTTCTATTAATACATCTACATTAGAATAAAGTTCAATAATAGAAGAGGCAGTTAATTTTATATCGTGAGCTTCGACTATACAATGGGGGTTTATTTTAATAATATTATTTTTTAAAGCGATACATTTTTTTTGACCTATTTGTTCGTAAAAAAAATACTGTCTATTTAAATTACTTTCAACAATAACATCGAAATCTGCAACAATTAGCTTTCCTACACCGACTCTTGCTAATGCGACTGCTGCATTGGATCCCAAGCCTCCACAACCTGCTACGCCCACAACTTTTTGTGACAATATTTTTTTTATTTGCTCAAAAGTCATATTACCATTTAATTTCTTTCTTAGAAGCTAATAAAGTATTTTTTAATAAACTAACAATAGTCATAGGTCCTACCCCACCAGGAACAGGGGTTATATACGAACACTTAGGTGCTACTTCGTCAAATTTTACATCGCCTGTAAGCTTAAATCCTGTCTTTGAATTTGGATTAGGTACACGTGTTGTTCCAACATCGATAACTACAGCCCCTTCTTTAACCATATTGGCTTTAACAAATTCTGGTTGTCCAATAGCAGCTACTAAAATATCGGCTTTGCTGCATACATCAACAAGGTTTTCAGTACGACTATGAGCAACTGTGACAGTAGCGTCTATCCCTTTTTGCGAAAGCAAAATACTTAATGGACGTCCTACTATATTGCTACGACCAAGAACAACTACATTTTTTCCACTAGTTTTTATTTCGTAACGCTTTAATAATTCGACTATTCCAAAAGGTGTTGCCGATATAAAACAGGGTAGCCCCAACACCATTCGCCCAACGTTAATTGGATGAAAACCATCCACATCTTTATTGGGTTTTATGCTATTAATAATTTTTTGCTCATCAAAATGCTTGGGTAAAGGCAACTGTACAATAAATCCATCTATATCGCTATTATTATTGAGTTTGTCTATCTCACTTAACAATAAATTTTCGCTAATAGAATCTTCGAATCGAAGTAATGTAGATTTAAATCCAACTTCTTCGCACGATTTAACTTTATGACTTACATATGTTTCGCTTCCTCCATCATGGCCTACTAAAATAGCTGCTAAATGAGGAATTTTGCCACCCTTATTTTTAATTTGTTCAACTTCTTGAGCTATTTCTTTTTTTATAGCGTTAGCAATAGCTTTACCATCTATTAAGTTCATAAAAATTATCTTTTAGGTAAATTTTTTAAAGCATTTTTATTAGAAGTAACCATTTTCATTAGTTTGCGAGTTTCTTCGAATTGTTTTAATAATCGATTAACTTCCTGAATATCGGTTCCGCTCCCTAAAGCAATTCTTTTTCTTCGACTACCATTGATTAATGAAGGGTTTTCACGTTCTTGAGGAGTCATAGATTGAATAATTGCCTCAATAGATTTAAAAGCATCGTCGTCAATATCAATGTTTTTCATCAATTTTCCCATACCGGGAATAAAAGAAGCCAACTCCTTTAAATTACCCATCTTTTTAATTTGTTGTATCTGTTGATAAAAATCGTTAAAATTAAATTGATTTTTTGCAATTTTCTTTTGTAGTTTACGTGCTTCTTCTTCGTCAAATTGTTCTTGAGCTCTTTCAACTAATGTAACAACATCGCCCATACCTAATATTCTATCGGCCATACGTTCGGGATAGAATATATCGAGCGCATCCATTTTTTCGCCTGTTCCAATAAACTTAATTGGCTTATTGACAACTGCTTTAATAGATAAAGCAGCACCACCTCGTGCATCACCATCGAGCTTAGTTAGTACTACCCCATCAAAATCGAGGCGATCGTTAAATTCTTTAGCTGTGTTTACTGCATCTTGACCGGTCATTGCATCAACAACAAACAAAATTTCTTCTGGTTCAACTGCTTTTTTTATGGCAGTAATTTCTTGCATCATTTCTTCGTCGATAGATAAACGACCTGCAGTATCTATAATTACGGTATTAATACCTTTTAATTTAGCTTCTTTTATAGCATTTTGAGCTATTTTAATAGGATTTTTTTCATTTTCTTCAGTGTAAACTGGTATTTGAATTTGTTCGCCTAAAACTTTTAATTGTTCAATAGCTGCAGGACGATAAACGTCGCAAGCTACAAGCAATACCTGACGTCCTTTTTTGCTTTTAATAAAGTTTGCAAGTTTAGCAGAGAAAGTAGTTTTACCAGAACCTTGGAGTCCGGCCATTAAAATAACCGATGGGTTGCCTTTTAGTTTTAATTCTACTTTTTCTGAACCCATTAAAGCTGTTAATTCGTCGTGAACAATTTTAACTAACATTTGTCCAGGACGAACTGACTTTAACACTTCCATGCCTAAAGCCTTTTCTTTTACTTTATCTGTAAAAGATTTTGCAATTTTATAGTTAACGTCGGCATCGAGTAAAGCTCTACGTATTTCTTTAAGGGTTTCGGCAACATTTACTTCGGTTATTTTTCCTTCACCTTTAAGAATTCGAAACGATTTTTCTAACTTGTCGGTTAAATTTTCAAACATATGCGTAAATTTGTAAGATTATGCAAAAATAAGTATTTTAACTGTTTTAAATTATGTCAATGTAAAAAAATAATAGCAAAAAATTGGTTCTATTACAAAAAAATGTTAATTTAGATTTAGTTTTAGGCAACTAAAAGATGCTTGGAATTGTCTTATAAAAGAATAAAACCAAAATGCAAAAACATAAAGAAAACAGCAACATATTGCCAAACAATGCTACATGGGAAGATATCTATAAAAAATACTCCCGGAAAATGTATGCAGTATGTTTGCGATATGCGCGTAAACCCGAAGAAGCTGAAGACATTTTGCACGATGGTTTTATGAAAGTTTTTTCTTGCTTAGATGAGTATAAAAATTTAGGTTCTTTTGAAGGCTGGATTCGCAGAATTATGGTAAATACTGCCATTAAAGCATACCGAAAGTATAGTAGTCGGTGGTTCCCTATTGACGAACAATATACAGAAATAGAATCTTCTGAGGTATGTATTGAAGATGACATAGCACTCGATGAATTGCTAAAACATATCAATAGCATGCCCGATGGATATCGATTGGTTTTTAATATGTATGTAATAGAAGGGTATAAGCATAGTGAAATAGCAGAGATTCTTGGTATATCCGAATCTACTTCAAAAACACAACTCTTAAAAGCAAGAAATTACCTAAAAAATAAAATAGGAGTAAAAATCTATGAAAAAGTTTAACGATAACGATTTTGATAAGTTCTTTCGAGACAAGTTTTATGAACTTGAGCAAGAACCACCTATTTCTGTTTTTAATCGTTTAAACAAAAATATTACATCTGAAAATACGATAAAACCTTTCAACAAATATTTTTGGTTAGGTGGACTTTCTTTAGCTATTATTACATTCATATTTATTTTTAATTCATTTAATACCCCCAATGATACCATCGTTTCTAAAGATAAGCCCCAAGAAAATAAAATTTCAAACTTTGTGCAATCATATTCAATTGATACTCATTCAATAGCTCAAGAACAAAATATTAAAAATCCCCCCAAAAGTACAATAGCATTAATTCAAAAACAAACAAATAGCATTAAGGCATCAAAAGAAGAAAATAATTATATTAACAATACCCCTATTCCAAGTAATTCTATTGAAAACTCCATTTCAAAACAGATCACTCAATACTTTTATCGAACAAATATAAAAGCGGCTAGTTGCCACCAAGCCAATGGTAAAGCTAGTATTAAATGTGAACATAATTCTTCTGTTCAATTTTATTGGGCTGACATGAATAAAGTATCTAATGAACTTGATAATCTAAAAAGTGGCACATATACTGTTTATGCAAAAATTGAAAAGCAAATTCTCGACACCCTATTAATAACAATTCCCGATAGTGGTAATGTAATAGCAGACTTCAAAATATATGATATTATGCTTGGTAATGAATTTATGACCATTTTTGAAAATCAATCTAAAATTGACAAAAAAATATGGAAAGAAGCTAAAAATATGCATTTTTACTGGAGTTTTGGCGATGGCACCTATTCTAATCTGGCAGAACCAGAACACAGTTATCAAAATTCTGGTTCTTATCAAGTTAAATTAACCTTAACCAGTTCACATGGTTGTCGCGATAGTATTACAAAATCTTATATTGTTACCATACCTCAGAATTTTGCTGAAATACCCAATATTTTTTCACCCAATAATGATGGAATTAACGATTACTTTCAACCTACCTATTATGATATGCAAACCATAGAATGCAGTATATTTTCAAGAAATGGTGAACTCATATATGAATGGAAAGAAATTGATGGCAAATGGGATGGAAAAATTAGAAATTCAAATCAAATTGCAAGTCCTGGTACTTATTATTACATATTAAAGGGCATAACTAAAAAAGGCAAACAAGTTTTACACAAAGGAATGGTTCAGCTAGTTCTTTAATCATTATACATTTTACGTTATTTTTTGGAGTTATTTATAAGTAAAAACTTAATTGAGTTTAAAAAATGTTCTGAATTTAGTGGTTTTGTAAAATATTCAACAAATCCATTATTTAAAATTTTTTCTTTATCGGTATTAAATGAATAGGCGGTTTGAGCAACAAATGGCACATTATTATATTCGGGGAATTTTTTGCGAATTTCTTTTTGAAGCGATATACCTTCCCATTGATTTGGTAAATTAATATCTAAAATAACTATATCATAAGGCTTTTTTGACTTTTCAATTATTGAAATTGCCTCATTACCATCTTTTACCCAATCAACCATAGCAACAGATTCGACTATTGTTTTAATATACAAAGCATTGAAATCGTCATCTTCGACAAGCAATATTTTTGCATCAGGAATGTCTTTATTATCTTGAACAAATGAAGGAGTTGTTTGTTTTTCAATATTTACTTCAGAAGCCGGTAAAATAATATTTACAGTTGTACCAAAATTTTTCTTACTCGAAAGTTCTAATCTTCCTCCCATAAGCTTAATCATACGCTGCGATAATGGTAAACCTAAACCAGCTCCCTGATATAAGCGATTATAGCCCATACTTTCTTGCCTAAAAGTTTCAAAAACATTTGGTAGATATGACTCATCTATTCCGATACCGGTATCGGAAACCGAAATCATAACTTCTTTACCATTTGATATAACCGAAGTGGATATTTCTATTTTTCCTTTTTCGGTATATTTTACGGCATTATCTAAAATATCGACTAAGACTTTAAATGTTAAATCTTTATCGCATTTCATTTTAGGAACTTCACCTAAGATATACGAAAGTTCTAATTTTTTTTCGTTTATTCTAAATACAAACAAATCGCCTACTTTGCGAACTAATTGATTCGGATTACAAGAATCGATATGCGGTATAATATCATTTGCTTGAACCCTACTTAAATCTATGATATTATTGAGTAAATTAAAAAGTCGGTTACTACTTTGAGCTATACCATCGACAAATTTTTCTATTTCGGGATTCGTATTGCTAATTCTACTTTTTAATACCTCTGTTAAGCCAATAATAGCGCTTAAAGGTGTTCTTATTTCATGATTAATATTAGCAAGAAAAGCATCTTTTAAATAATTTGATTCTTCTGCTTTTTTAAGAGCTATTTCGAGCTTTTGCAAGGTTTCTTCTTTTATTTGCATTTCTTTTTCAAGCTCCTCTGTTCGTTCTTTTACTCTTTGTTCTAACTCATCATTTACCGTTATAAGTTCCTCGTTAATTTTTTCAATATGAATATTTTTCTCTTCAATAGCTAAACGAGCTTTTAAGCCTATTTTATATCGAATAAATAAAATAAGTAAAATTGAAAAAACACTAACTAAAATAATAAGCAATATATATTTAAATGTAAGTTCATTACGTAGTTTTTCGAGCGACTTCTGATTTTCTAAACGCAATTCATTTATTTCTTGTTCTTTTTGTTCCGAATTTACAATATATTCTAATTCTAATGCTTTGTGAGCTGTTTCTTCGTTAAAAATAGAATCAGATAGCTCTTTTGCTTTTTTAAAGTATATAAAAGCATTTTTAAAATCTTTACTTTTTTCGTAAAAGAGTGAAATTGTTTCATAATAATTTCGCCTTATATCTAATATAGAAGAATTATTTTTTAACTTTAATTCTACCTCACTTAAGTATTCTTTTGCTTTGGGTAAATTATTAGTTAATGTATAAATTCTTAATAAAGCTAATAAATCGCGAATAATATTTTCTTGATCATTATTCTGAGTTCTTAAAATTAACGATTCTTTAAACCATTTTTCAGCATTTGTGTAATCGCCTTGATCTATATAAAGCTCTGCAATATTTCCGTAACTATTGGGTAGTGTTCTTATATCGCCAATTGATTTTTTTAATTCAATCGACTGCAAAAAATAGGAAAGAGCTTTATCAAAACTTTTTATTCTTTTATAAATAATTCCTATATTATTAAGAGTAAAAGCTAAATTACGTTTATCGTTTAATTGTATATATACTTCTTTAGCTTTAATAAAATAATCAAAAGCCTTATCATAATTTCCTTGTTCTTTATTGATTAATCCTAAATTATTATAACATTGGGCTATACGAGACTGATTTTTTGATTTTAATGCATATTTATAAGCCTTATTAAAACTATTTAGGGCTTCAGTATATAATGACCAATCTTGATAAATTGCACCTATACGATTATAAATTAAGGATAATTTATCGAAGTTGTTTTGTTTATAGTATAAATTTTTTAAAATATTTAAATACAATAAGCTTTCTTTTCTATTACCCATGTAATAATATGCTAGCGATAAGGAATTAAGAACAGATTCGTTACTTGCTAAATCATTTATTTTTTCGGTATAAACATATAATTCTTTACCAATAGTAACAGCTTTATTTGGAGAATGATATGACCATTTGGATAATGAATCGACATATGTTTTATACTTAAGCGTATCGAATGAATATGCGTAAACAATAACGTTTCCGATTAGAAAAATAATTGCAATAAGATATTTAAATAAATTAATAAATTGCATATTATGATAAACAATAAATTTAGTGTGATAAAAATACAAATTTTTTTGATAAAAAAATTATATAAATCTTTTTTTTGAAAAATTTAACATGAGAGGTAAAAATAAACATTTAATATTAAATGTTTATATTCATAAAGATATTGCTTAAACAAATTATGGTTTATAAAGATCTAAGTAAACAGGATAATGATCGCTAAAACCTCCGTTAAATTTAAATCCTACATATGTTCTAAAAGGCTTGACACCAATAAATGCTTCATCTTTTTCTGATAAAAAATCGGCATTAAAAGTTCGTGCGTTATCTGGAGTAGTGTAAATCGAATTGTTTTTATTTAAGAGTGATCCCGAAACGATAAGTTGATCAATAAGTCCCCATTGTCCCTGAAATTTTAAGCTTCCCATACCTTTTACTTCTTTCATATACCACGCTAAATTATATAATTCTCCAGGTTGCGGATTTTCATATTTAGTTTGTGCTCGTAAAACATCGGTAATACTAGAATTATCGGGTTCGTCATTAAAATCTCCCATAATAATAATATTAGCGTTCCAATTAGTTCTAAAAATTGAATCGACTTTTGAACGTAATATACTAGCAACAAATTGTCTATTTCTATCCGATTCACTTTGTCCGCCCAAACGCGAAGGCCAATGATTCATAAAAATATGTAAAGTATCGTCAAAATTAGTAACTCCTTTTACATACATGATATCGCGTGTTTTTTTGGTAGTATCCCAAGGGAATTGAACTTTGTAAAAGGTTTGAGATAAAAGGATAAATTTTTCTTTTCTATAAATCATTGCAACGTCAATACCTCTATTATCGGGCGACTCTTTGTGTACTAAGCCGTAATTTCGCCATTTAAATGGAGTGCTTTTTAGTAAATCTTCCATCACAAATCGATTTTCAATTTCGCAAAAACCAATAATTTCAGGTAATTCCCACCCCCCCATAGCGGCAATTACTTTGTAAATTTTCTTTTGTTTTTCTTTATATTTTTCCCATGTCCAATGTCTTGCACCATTAGGAGTAAACTCATCATCTTGTTTTAATGAATCATCAAAAGGATCGAAATAATTTTCTACATTGTATGATACAATTCTAAAAAAGCCTCTGTTTTCAACGTAATCAATCTTTTTTGTATGCTCTTCTACAACAACTTTGTTGCTTGAACAAGCTACAAATATTAAAAAAAGTTGAATAAAAATAAATAATTTATTCATAAAACTTCTGTAGTTCGCCATTAATATAAACTGATTCTATAACATGGTTACCAAAACTATAAGGGATATATTCATACGACGGTATAGGCTTCGTAATAATAAAATTAGCTGCTTTTCCAAGAGCGATGCTTCCATGTGTATCAGAAACTCCCATAGCATAAGCAGTATTGATAGTACAAGCATTGATAGCCTCTTCGGGTAATAATTTATAGCGAATACATGCCATAGAAAGTACTAGATTCATATTACCTGAAGGAGACGACCCTGGATTATAATCAGATGCAAATGCAATAGGCAAACCGGCATCTATCATTTTACGAGCTGGGGCTAATGGCATATTTAAAAAGAAAGCTGCTCCTGGTAATACTGTTGGCATCGTATCGGATTGAAGTAATAGTTGAATATCTTCATCGCTTGTATATTCGATATGATCTACAGATAATGCATTATATTTTACTCCAACTTCAATTCCACCAGAATGGTCGAGTTCATTGGCATGTATTTTAGCTCTTAAACCATATTTCAATCCCGCCATTAAAATACGCTCAGTTTGTTCTGGTGTAAAGAAACCTTTATCGCAAAAAACATCAATAAAATCTGCTAAATCTTCGCCTGCAATAACCGGTATCATTTCATTTATAATTACATCAACATATTCGTCCGGTTCTTCTTTATATTTTGGTGGGATTGCATGGGCACCTAAAAATGTAGCTTTTATCTTAATGGGAAATGTTTCCTTTAAACGTTGTATTACTCTAAGCATTTTGATTTCTGCTTCTGGCGTTAAACCATATCCACTTTTAATTTCGACAGCACCTGTGCCAAGAGCCATAATCTCTTTTATTCTCAACGAGGTTTGCTCAAAAAGCTCATTTTCTGATGTCTGCTGCAATAATGCTGCACTATTTAATATACCACCACCACGTTTGGCTATTTCTTCATAGGTTAATCCCTTTATTTTATCTACAAATTCTTTTTCGCGACTACCTGCATATACAATATGAGTATGTGAATCGCAATATGTAGGTAAAATAATTTTATCTGTTGCATCTATTATTTTATCCGACATTGTAAAATAACGTTCCCTACCCGACGCCAATTCGTCCATTTTGCCAAAATCTCTGATACGTCCTGATTCTACGTATAGAAATGCATCTTTAATTATGGGAAGTTTAGACATTTGCTTACCCGCTATATATTGCTTGGGCTTTGATTCTGCTTGGATAAGTTGTTTAATATTTATTATCAAAAAGTTCATAACATAAGTTGTAAAAAACAAAAGTACAAAAATATAATTAATTATTATTGCTATTTATGTATAACTTTTAAACTTTTGTTTAAGCCCTTTAATTGATATTGAACTATATATAAACCTTTATCAAGTGAAGGTGTTTGAACTGATATTAATAATTCATCATTAAAAAGTTTTCTATAAGTAGTAAATACTTTACGTCCCATTAAATCATAAATATGAATCTCTAAATTCCCATTATATTCTCCTTGCAAACTCAATATCAATTCATTATCAATCCAAGAATAGGGTTTTATATTAAAATTATTTAAATTTGCTTCTTCAATTCCAATAAATGGTGTTTGTTGTACTGCCAATTTAAGGGTTACAGGTAAATGATCGGACATATTAGCCAATGCTGTAAGCACATTCGAAGGTACAGAATAATTGGCTGGATTATCAACACTTTGATTAAAATGATTTCCATCTTGACCTATTACTTTGTATGAGTTTGCAACATATTTAACTTTATACAAATTATTCATTATTGAAAAAGATGCTAAAATAAAATCAAAACGATCGTCTAAGCCCCCCCCCGATGTACAACCATTTGAATTAAGTTGAACAGCCTGAGTATGATATAAAGCAAAGCTTGAATTATTATTCCAATTTCCTAATTTATTTACCGGATCGTAAAAACGAACATTCATATTACTATAATTAATTAAATTTTGAAAAGCGGTTTCGGTACTACTTTGTACATTAAAGTCGCCCATTAAAATGGTGTTTTTACTATTTCCCAAACTATTTAAATAATTCATAATAACACTCGTTTCTTGTGCCCTTTGATCCTGATCGCTGGTTGTGCTACCAGCTTTAAGATGAGCTTGCATAACACGTATAAAAACCGTATCATGATTGTTTTGCATTTCCTGACTATTGTAATAAAGATTTAAAATAATAACGTCTCGCAAATCGGTTTGTAAGTAATTTGTAGAATATAGTTTTAACTTTTTATTATTGTAAAAAATTGAACTTACAATATCAGAATTGCTAGAGTTAATATATTGAATTCGTGAGTATGTTTTTATACCATTGGTATTTAAAATACTATCTAAAATAAGCTGAATGGTTGCATTAGAAGCATGTATTTCATTAAAGCCAACTATATCGGGCAATACATAAGACGTTATCGTTTTTAAATAACTTATTTTATCGTTAACATTATTATTCGATTGGGTACAGTATGAAGTATTATTATTGAAATTAAGCAAATTATAAGTCATTACCGTCAATGTATCTTGGGCTTTTATACCTAAACTAAAAACAACCATACTTGTAATAAAAATCACTTTTCTCATAACATAAATATTTAAGATCTAACAAAATGAGGCATTTCAATAGGTATTACCAAGGATAATTCTAATAATCCTGCCACTTCATTTTTAGCATTATACCAAGGAGTTTGATATATAAGCTTTTTGACACCATTTTTTTCGATAGTATAAACATTGGTCTCTTTATTTGATAATAAAGATTGAATTTTTTCCCAAGAATTTAATGAATGACAATCTTTTAGGTTCGAACCTAATAATGGTTTATCTTTCTGAAAAGTTGCTCTTGACTTATCATTCATATAAATAATATTGCCTTCTTTATCGCTGATAGTTATGGCAAAATTTAAATATTCAAAATAGTTTTCAATCATGGCTCAAAAATACAACATTCAAACGAAAAAACATTTAAATAAAACGAAAACAAAAGAAAAAATAAAAAATATTATCTATATTTGCCATATTATCAAAGAATAATTTGGTTCATTTAGATTTTATAGGAGATATTCATGGGCATTTTGCAAAATTCAAAATGCTGTTAGAACGTTTGGGTTACATTTTCGATGAATCATTAAAAACTTATACACATCCCGAACATAGAAAGATAGTTGTATTAGGAGATTTTATCAATGTAGGAATGCAAAATAAAGAGATTCTTTATAC
>JABUFC010000060.1 GCA_013314715.1 Bacteroidales bacterium
TGGCTTCGTCGAACAATTGTTTCGATAACGCTGCATCGCCTTTCGCTATGGCTGACTTGTATTGTTCCTCTTTGGCTTTGGCTTCGGCTTCCGCTTTTTCTTTAGCAGCTTTGTCGGCTAAGAGTTTATCGATTTCAGCCAGTTTTGTCTTGGGGTAAGTTTCGTTCGGTTTGATGCTCAAGGCTTGATTGTAAGCTGATTTGGCTTCGTCGAACAATTGTTTCGATAACGCTGCATCGCCTTTGGCAACAGCTGACTTGTATTGCTCTTCTTTGGCTTGGTTCGCACTTTCTGCTAAAATCTTATCAATCTCAGCTATTTTTGTCTTGGGATATTGTTCTGTAGGTTTTAAGTTAGAAGCATTTTGATAAGCTGTTTTTGCATTTTTATAATCTTGTTTTGAGAACAAATTATCTCCTTGAGCAATATATTTATTATAATTAGCTTCATTGTTGCGAGTTTGAGCAATAAGTTTTTCACATTGCATAATTTGCTTATCTGGATAATCGTTATATGGGTCAATATCAATTGCTTTTTCATACAATTCTATAGCCTCTTCATATGCCTGGTTCTTAAATTTCTCATCAGCTTTTGCAACAATCTGATTGTAAGATTGTTTTTTTACAGATTCAATCTGAGAAGTAATTTGCTCGATTTGTTTACGCATGCTTTCTGTATAAGGGATATCATAATCGAAAGCATCCGCTTCGGGATTATAAATAATTTTGGTAACCGGCTTATTAAGAGCAGAATAATCAACTCCTTCAACTTTAGGAAACAATTCTACAGAAAAAGTGTATTTATAAATAAGATCTTTTTCGGGTATTTTGGTATCAACAAGTACCTTTTTAGATGCATATTCAGCAGCCGCAATTTCTATGGTATATAATTTATCGTAATTAAGGTTAAAAGTAAAATCCCCGTTAGCGTTTGAAATGGTTGAATTAACTTTAGCATTTCCTTCAAAGAGATTAATGGTAGCATTGGCAATTTTATTTTTACCACTTTTAACTTGTCCAGAAATTTTCAAATAGCTATTATTTTGGGCAATTACATTAAAAACAATGAATATACTCAGTGTGATGAAAATATTTCTAATATATTTAGATACAACGGTCATTCTATAATAAAATAAATTTGGTGTAAAATTAAAAATTATTTTTAAGGTAATGGCGAATTAGGTTCTTTTTTCATGTGGTTATAAATAAGTTTATCGGTAAGTTTCGGAAAAAATTTATAAAGCCAAACAGTAAGTTTTCCCTGTGTTGTAAGGATAAGCGTTCTTTTACGTTTTTCTATACCGCGTATAATATAACTAGCCACTTGTTCGGCAGTCATCATTTTATTTTCATCGCGTGGTGTTTCACCTTGAGGTGTACCATTTGCCGTAAGTGCTGTATTTCGAATATTAGATGCCGTAAACCCAGGTGCTGCTATCATAATATGAATACCCAATTTCATTGTTTCGACTCTAAGTGTATTAAGAAAACCATGAATTGCTGCTTTAGATGCTGCATAACCAGTTCGAGCGGGCAAGGGTGTAAATCCTGCAATAGATGAGATGGCTACTATACTCCCTTTTTCTTTAATAATAGATGGAAGTGCATATTTTGTGCAATAAACAGTCCCCCAAAAATTAATATTCATAAGTGTTCGAATCACATCTAAATGCAAGTCGTTAAACAAAGCTCGCATAGATACACCTGCATTATTAATAAGCACATCTATCTTGCCAAAATGTTGCAGACATGTATCAATAATCTTTTTACATTCCTCTTCTTTAGAAACATCAGCCACTACATAAACACAATGTCCTTGATTAATATTTTCAAGTTCATTATAGGTTTCAATAAGTGCATCTTCCTTACGAGCGGCTATGCATATGTAATTATTTTGCTCAACAACTTTCTTGGCAATTGCCTTTCCTATACCCGACGAAGCCCCTGTTACAATAAAAACCTTATTCGTAATCATTTTTTTGTAGCAAAATTATGTAAAATATTTTGTTTTTTCAAATCATTAACATGTTGATATTCTCGCATATATAAAAATAATGATTTTTTTTGAAAAAAAAGATAATTTTTTTTTGAAAAATAAAAATTTGGTTATACCTTTGCAGTCTCAAATCTAAGGATGATTCAGTAGCTCAGCAGGTAGAGCATTGCCCTTTTAAGGCAGGGGTCCTGGGTTCGAATCCCAGCTGGATCACCAAACAAAAATCCCTCGTTAAGAGGGATTTTTTATTTCAAGCACCTACGCTATTATGTTGATATTTTGTATTATACTTTCATTCTGATATAAATATACTCTAATTAGTATTAATAAAACAAAGTTTTTTAATTATATTTGCAGAAAAAAATATGCAAAAACTTCAACAAGTTATTTTAATTATTTTTGGATTAGCCATTATTGCTTTATTTATCATCGTTTTTAGTCTAAACAACAATAAGACCAATGGTATCAACAATGATAACCCAAAAGATACCACCATTCATAAAGAACACAAAATAGCATTTGTAAATGTTGACACATTGTTGAAAAAATATGACTTTTACAATGTACTTGAAAAAAGATTGATGGATAAACAGAAATCACTTGAAAATGATTTAAATAGAAAAATGATTGCATTTGAAAAAGAAGCTCAAGATTTTCAGCGCAAAGTACAAACCAACAGTTTTTTGAGTCAAGAAAGTGCTCAACGTCAAGAGCAAGAACTCATGATGAAGCAACAAAACTTATACAAACTACGCGAAGATTTAAGTAATGAATTAGCTCAAGAAACTCAGAATCTTGAAAAACAATTATTAGATACAGTTACAAATTTTCTTAAAGAATTTAATGCCAATAAAAAATACGATTATATTTTAAATAAGGCAGCTATTCTTTATGGCGATGAATCGCTCGATATTACCGACACTTTAATTAATTTGTTAAATAAACGTTACAAAGCAGTAACGAAATAAGCCACTCATGTCGGTTTTATTACAATATTTAAATAAACACGCTCTTTACCCTAATCAAATTAATACTCCTCCTTCAGAAAATTTGGGGCTTGTTATTGTAATACCATGCTATAATGAAGAAAATATTATTACCATATTACAAAGTATTTATAATTGCGAACGTCCACTATGCGACACAGAGGTGCTTGTTGTTGTAAATTCGCCATCCAATGCCGATATCAATGTTTTAGAAACAAACAAAGCCCGAATTTACGATTTCAACACTTGGACATCTAATCATAAAGACCATCGACTGCGTTATTATTTATTACATTATCCATCGTTACCACCCAAAGATGCTGGTGTTGGTTTAGCTCGAAAATTGGGTATGGACCAGGCTATATATCGTTATTTACAAATCAATTACGATCAAGGTGTTATCGCCAATATTGATGCCGATTGTACTTGCAAGAGTAACTATTTAACTTCAATAGAAAAATTGTTTACTACCACAAAAACAAAAGCATGTTCGATACGATTTGAACATCCCATCGAAGGAAATTTATTTTCAACACAACATTACGATGCGATAATTCTATATGAATTATATTTACACTATTATATTTTATCGCTTCGAAAAACCGGTCATCCTTTTGCTTTTCATACAATAGGAAGTTCGTTTGCTGTAAGAGCTTCAACATACGCCATGCAAGGGGGAATGAATAAACGAAAAGCGGGTGAAGATTTTTATTTTCTTCAAAAAATAATCCCTCTAGGAAAATACTCAGAATTAAATAACACTTGTGTTTACCCATCACCACGAAAATCGGAACGCGTACCATTTGGAACTGGTGCTTCTATAACCAAAATGCTAAATTCTAATAATATTGATTATTATACTTATGATATTCAAGCATTCGAAGATTTAAAATTTTTTTTCGAGTATATTATTCATTTAAACAAAAACACAAATTTTGAGTTTCTAATGAATGTAATTAAAGAACCCCTAAAATCGTTTTTAATTAATAATAACATGGCTAATCATTTAGCCGAAATACAAAAAAACACATCATCCCCTCAAGCTTTCATTCAACGTTTTTTTCGTTGGTTCAATGCTTTTGTAGTTCTAAAATATATGAATTTTAGCCATGAGCAATACTATCAACGCAAGCCTATTGCAGAAATGGCAAAGGAATATTTAAAAAGATATGAAAATATAAACGTTCATAATTTAGGCAACAAAGACTTACTACTATATTTTAGGAATCTCATTTATGATAATTAAGGGTATAAAAAAAAGGCTGCCCTTTTTAGACAGCCTCTTTTTATAATCTCATGCCAATGCTTATTTTTTTTCTGGTTTTAAATAAACCTTTACATAATTGTTAAAGTTAAAATATTTATTGGCCAAATCTTGAATTTCTTTTGCTGTGGTGTTATTCACAATATTATTGTATTCGGCAATATTAGCTTTATCTTTATAATAATAAATGTTATCAAGTTTGCGAATCCACCAGTTGTTTTTCTTAATATCAGTTTCGCGTTCACGAACAAGTTGTTCTTTTATTTTCTTTAAATTTTCTTCGCTAGGTCCTTTTTTCTGCAATGCTTGTATTTGTTTAAATACAACTTTTGAAAGCTTATCCTGATTTTTAGGATTACATCCAAAAATAACAGTAACAGAAATTTCTTCTCTAGGATATTTTTCATATTCGAGACGTGCTTGTATGCCATAAGTACCACTTTCTTTTTCGCGAACATTTTCGCGCAACATGATATCTAAAATTTTAATCATCATGTTGGTTTTAATGTTATTTTCTGGTGACCAATTGTAATTAGTATTCCAAATAATACCAACAAATCCTTTTTCATCTTTTCCTTTATATACGGTTTCGTTGACAATGCCTGAAGGGAATTTCGGGCTAACATCTTTCCACATTTCTGATTTTGGCTGTGAAGGTAATCCACCAATATATTTTTGTATTAAAGGTAAAGCTTCATTTTCGTTTATATTACCGACAAAGAAGAATTTAAAATCGCGAGCATTATTGAAGCGATCTTTAAAATATTGTATTGATTTATCTAATGTAACCGTTTGAAGCTGTTCTTCTGTAGGTATTAAAATGGTACGAGGGTCATTTTGAGTTACAATTTTAGTTAATTTATCAAAAAACACAAATTGTGGATTGCTCATAATAAACATAAATTGACTCTTTAGCTTTGAGATAAATGATTTAAAAGCTTCTTCGTCTTTGCGGACATCGGTAAAATACATATACAATAATTGCAGCATTGTTTCTAAATCGGCAGGAGCTACTTTACCTGTAAAACCATGTTTTAAATCTTGAATATAAGGACTTATTTCAATATCCTTACCGGCAAGTTTTTTCTTTAAGTCGGTTTTACTAAATTGACCTAATCCGCATTCTTCAATAATGCTAGGAGCGTACATTGCATTTAAAATATCTTCATTACTAGCAAGTGAAGTTCCACCTAAAGTAAATCCCGAAAATTGAATTTCGTTGTTTTTAAAATCAGTTTGTTTTATTATTACTTGAGCTCCATTTTCAAAAGTTAGCTCAACTATGCCGAGTTCTTTATTTTCATTTCTGCTAACTAATTTCGAACCTTCGGGCATTTTGGCTAACAAAGGTGCATCGGTTTGCTTATCTTCATATGGGCTAAGCTGCAATGATTTAACTTTTTCTATAGTTTTTAATACTTCGTCTTTGGTTGGAACTTTAATACCATCTTTTTTAGGAGCGGTAATCATCATTACTAAATTATCATCGGTTATCCATTGCTTAGCAAGACCATTTACTTCATCGAGTTTAATTTCGGGTAAGAACTTTTTAGCAAATTCATATTCTTTTACTGCGCCTGGTATCGGATTTTGTGCAAGATAATGGTAAACATATTCCATCGCTAAGTTACCCGATTCCATTTTATCGTATTCTTTTGCCTGTTTTTCGTATTCTTTAAGTAATTCGTTTTTTTGACGTTCAAATTCAGTAGGAGTAAAACCATAAAGTTTAACACGTTGATTTTCGGTCATAACCGTTTCTAACGATTTATCTATAAGATTTTCTTTTGATAAAGCATATCCTAAATATGCATCTTTAGTACGTGCTAAGAAAGAACCATATTCGGTACCTGCATAAATGTATGGACAATCGGGCTTTTGGCTAATTTCCTCTAACCGATTATTAATCATGCCGGTAAATAAATCTTGCATTAATTTTATTTTGAAATCTTCAACGGTTTCTATGTATTTTTTGGGGTGTTTATAAAAAAACATAACCGTATTGTTAGTTGCCTCTTCGTCTGTCTCAATACTTATAAGTGGTTCTTTATTAGGAGGTAAGTCAAAAACTTCACGTTTACGTTCGTTAGGTGGATTTTGAATTTGACTAAAATGTTGTTTGATTTTTTGCTCCATTTGGTCAACATCAATATCGCCAACTACAACCACTGCTTGTAAATTTGGACGATACCAATCTTTGTAAAACTGGCGTAATGTTTCATGTTTAAAATTTTTTAGTATTTCGGGTTTACCAATAGGAATTCGTTCAGCATATTTTGAATCCTTAAAAATTACTGGAAATGCTTTTTTACGCATTCTGTCATCGGCACCTAACCCTAAACGCCATTCTTCGAGTATAACACCACGTTCCTTATCTATTTCTTTGCCCTCAAAAGTAACCTGATGAGCCCAATCTTCTAATATTTGAAATCCTTTGTCTATAAGGTCGGGCTGGTCGGTAGGAACTTTAAGCATATATACGGTTTCATCAAAGCTGGTATATGCATTTAAATCGGCACCAAATTTTATACCCATTCGTTCGATAGTATTTACCAATTCGGCATGAGGAAAATTTTTGGTACCATTAAAACACATATGTTCGCAAAAATGAGCTAACCCTTGTTGATCATCGGATTCAAGAATTGAACCCGCATTAACGGCTAATCGAAGTTCAACTCGTTTTTCGGGTTTTGCATTTTTACGAATATAGTAAACTAAGCCATTATCAAGTTTCCCCATTCTAACATTAGGGTCAATTGGCATTTTTTCTTGACTCTGAACTGGTTGTACCAAAGCCAACAGTGGTAAAATCCACAAAAATCTAAATAAACGAATCATACTTTAAAAATTTTTAAGTTATTAATCAATTTTTTTGACGTTTGAAACGCCTTAAAGTTACAAGAAAAAATATTTAAATACGAATTATTTTATCATTAGGTTACAAAATTGACCTAATTACTTTATTATCATTGTTATATTTTTTTTTCTATTTGATATTTATTTCGATCTGATGAATTACGTGTAATAAGTTCTCCTAAGAAGCCAGCTAAAAATAATTGCACACCAAGAATAATGGCTAAAAGGGCTAAATAAAAAAGTGGTTTATCGGTTACGTTACGAGTGGGTAAATTATTCCATGATTTATATACTTTTTCGGCAAGTAAATAAAAAGAAACCCCACCACCTAAAATAAACATAATTGTCCCCCACACACCAAAAAAATGCATGGGGCGTCGTCCAAATCGAGTTATGAAGGTTACAGAAAGCAAATCGAGAGGACCACGAACAAATCGTTCTAAACCAAATTTGCTTTTCCCATATTTACGTTCGCGGTGTTGAACCACCTTCTCTCCTATTTTTTTAAATCCTGCCCATTTAGCTAATACAGGTATATAACGATGCATATCGCCATAAACCTCAATACTTTTTACTACCTGATAACGATACGCTTTTAAACCACAATTCATATCGTGGAGTTTTATTCCACTAATTTTTTTAACGGTCCAATTATATAATTTACTAGGCAAGCGTTTACTAATAAGTGGGTCGTGTCTAATTTTTTTCCAGCCCGAAACTAAATCATAACCATCTTGTACAATCATTTTATACAGTTCAGGAATTTCATCGGGGCTATCTTGAAGGTCTGCATCCATGGTAATTACGACTTTTCCTTGTGTAGCAGAAAATCCAGTATGCAATGCAGCTGCTTTGCCGTAATTACGGAAAAATTTTATCCCATGAACTTCGGGATACTTTTGAGAAAGAGATTCTATTATTTCCCACGAACGATCAGTGCTTCCGTCATCGACAAATAAAATTTCGTATGAAAAATGATTTTCTTGCATAACACGACGTATCCATTCGGCAAGTTCTTGAAGCGATTCTTCTTCATTTAACAAAGGAATGACAACTGAAATGTCAAGTATCGGATTATTCATTTTGGTTATCGTTTTCTGATTTTATTTCTTTTTCAACTTCGCTCATTATTTGTTCGTACGACTCAGCATTTTTCTTAATAAAAGAAGATGTAATAAGCGAAAATATAAATCCTAAAAATGTATAAGAAAAAATGGTTCCTAAAGCCATCGTAAGTGGAGTAGTAAACTTACGAGTCATTTGCATAGCAGTTTCTATTTGTTCTTCGCTAAATCCTTGGTTATACATATTTTCTTCAGCTTGAGTATAGATTTTTTCTAATTCATCGGGAGCCAAAAACTTAAAAAACATAAAAATAAAAAATGCCACTAAAATAGACATAAATAAACTTATTAAAACCCCCGATCCTAAGGCTTTTCCATAAGTTATTTGTCCGTTTTGATAATGGTCTCGCAAATATTTGGTACCATATACAATAAAAAAAATATTTAATCCATAAATAATTAATGAGATTAAAATATTTTGCTGAATTCCAACAATATAAATAAGCAAAGAAACCATCATAATAGCAAGCCCATTTAATGCACCAAAATTCATACTGTTTTTTAGAAGCAACGATTTCATAAAGGTCAAAAATATAGTTTGGCAAATATAGTCAAATTTTGCATATAGAATTTTAAATAGTTTGAAATAGCCATAATAATCTCGTCATAATAACAAGACAAGTACCTTAATTCAAAATTAAAACTTAAAAACATAAATGCACATTGTATAAAGTAATTGTATGGCGATAAAAATAATGTTTATATACCCTTAAAGTTATTTTCTTTAAAAATATTTTCATAATAAGCTCCCATCAATTGCTTAATTGTTATCATAACATCAATTTTATCCATTTTAGTTTTAAAAAATTAAAATTATTATGTAGTTTTGAGAGTTTAAAATTGGCAGCTATGAGTGACAGTGAAGTACTTCAAATAGACATTAAAAAGGTTATAGCTTCAAAAAATCCACGGCTCGCCAAAATGCTTCCTGGTTTTGTAATGACCTATATAAAACGCGTTTTACATCAAGATGAAATTAATGCTTTTCTTGTACAAGCAAAAAATCGCCATAACTACGATTTTGTAAAGGCAATTTTAGAGCTATTTTCAATTCAATATAAAGTTCATGGTATAGAAAACATCCCCCAAAAAGGACGTTTTATATTTGCTTCCAATCATCCTCAGGGGGCTATAGACAGCATGTGCTTTATAGATGCAGTACACGAACACATGGGTGAATGCCGATTTGTAGTAAACGATGTTTTACTTGCTCTAAAAAACTTTTACCCAATTTTTTTACCCGTTAATCATTTTGGTTCACAAAACAAAGAAAATGCTCAAATATTCGACGAAGCTTTTAGGTCGAATATGCAAATTTTATATTACCCTGCAGGTTTTGTAAGTCGCAAAATAAAAGGTAAAATTCAAGATATAGAATGGAAAAAATCGTTCATTAACTTAGCTATAAAATATGAACGTGATATTGTTCCTGTTTTTATCGATACACAAAACTCTAATTTTTTTTATCGTCTATCGCAAATTCGAACCTTTTTAGGTATAAAAGCCAATATCGAAATGTTTTACTTAGCAGACGAAATGTATAAACAAAAAGGTAGAACCATTCATCTATATTTTGGAACTCCCATCTCTTACACTTCTTTAACAAAAGAAAAAACATATGCCGAATGGGCAAATGAAATAAGAAATATAGTATATTGTTTAAAATCATAATTGTATGGATAATAATCAACCTAAAAGGATTATACCACCAGTACCCATTGATTTAATAAAAAAGGAGTTAACGCGTGATAAATTTATTCGAAAAACAAATCATGGGGGCAATCTTATATACTGCATAACGGCACACGATTCGCCCAATATTATGAGAGAAATAGGTCGATTACGCGAAATAACATTTCGTAGTTCGGGTGGTGGAACTGGACAAGAAGTTGATATAGATGAGTTTGATACTTGCGAACGCCCTTACAAACAACTTATCGTTTGGAACCCTAAACGTAAAGAAATAATTGGCGGTTATCGGTTTATGCTCGGTAACGAAGCTATAAAAGACGAAAATGGAAAAATTAAATTAGCCACCTCCCATTTATTTAATTTTTCAGATAAGTTTCTTAACGAATATTTGCCATACACCATTGAATTAGGGCGTTCTTTTATTCAACCCAATTACCAAAGTACCAGTGGCGACCGACGAGGCATTTTTGCACTCGATAACATATGGGATGGCTTAGGTTCACTCACGGTTATTTATCCACACATGAAATATTTTTTCGGAAAAGTAACGATGTACCCCGATTTTAATCGCCAAGCACGCGATCTTATTCTTTACTTTTTAAATAAATATTTTCGCGATCAAGAAAACCTTATAACTCCTATTTACCCTTTAAAAATAGAAACTCCTTTAGAAGAACTCGAAAAGGTATTTACGGGCAACAATTACCTCGAAAACTACAAAATACTTTCACAAAAAGTACGAGCATTAGGCGAAAATATTCCTCCACTCATTAATTCATACATGAACCTATCGCCTACTATGAAAGTATTTGGCACCGCCCTAAACGACGAATTTGGAAATGTTGAAGAAACAGGGTTAATCATTACCATAAAAGATATATACGCTGTAAAAAAAGACCGTCACATATTAACTTTCAAAATTGGGAAAAGAGTTTTTAAATTTTAATCAGACCCATTGTATATTTAAAAAATATGTAATTTTGAACAAATTAAATACTAAGAAATATGGCACTAGAAAAACGTCCTTACGAAGGAAAAACATTAGCAATTTTAACAGGTGGTGGCGATACTGCTGCCCTCAATGCAAGCATCGAAGCTATCAAAAGTAGAGTATCGGCTTTAGGTTTTCAAGTTTATGGAATACGCAAAGGTTGGAAAGGGTTATTAGGCGATGGTGATATTGTAAACCTCACCAATCAACCATACGATGGTGTTTATGGAGGGACTGCCTTACGCAGCAGCCGCACCAATCCATTCTCAGGAAGCGACAGCTCGCGTGTTGAACAAATTATTAAAAACCTTAAACGCTATAAAATAGATGCACTTGTAACCATTGGTGGCGACGACACAAACGGAGCTGCTAAGAAACTATACGAAATGGAAGGAATTCCCGTAATCGGATTCCCCAAAACCATAGACAACGACCTTAGAACTAAAACCATTCATAACTACAATGGCGAATTAATAGAAGCTGTGATGTGCCCTGGATTCCCATCGGCTGCGAAAGGTGTTGCCGAATTAACCACCCGTCTCTGTACAACTGCCGAATCTCATTCTCGCATAATGGTAGTTGAAGTAATGGGACGCGATGCCGGATGGCTTACAGGTGCAGCTATTATGGGAGGTGCAGAAATATGCTTAATCCCAGAATTCCCAATAACCAAAGAACGCAAACAAGCTTTCTTCGAAAAAGTGAAAGAAGTATATCATAAATCGAAAAAACAATATTTAATTATCGCAGTAGCTGAAGGAGCTCGCTGGTACGACGAAAAAACAGGGAAAACCGACGTTGTTTATGCCAGCAGCGAAGTTGACGAATACGGACATCCACGTTTTGGTGGCATTAGTGGCGTTGTTGCAAGCGAAATATCGAGAGCAACAGGACTCGATGCAAGAGCACAAAACTTAGGCTACCTCGCTCGTTCGGGCGATTGCCGCAACTACGACCGTCGCCTAGTAAGTGTATTAGCCGATAAAGTTGTAGATCTTATTTTACGCGAAGATTACGGACGTATGCCCGTTTTATCTAAACTTTCTACTTATCAAGAATTAGAAGTTTATAACACGGGCACTATTGATATGGGCAATATTGGCAACCAACCCCTACCCAGCATTTATTATTTACCAGATGAATTCCAATTTGCCGAACAATATGTCGATTTCCTCTCTTATTTCATCGACAAACCAAAACAAATACGATTCGATTACAATTTCCCAAAAGTTAAACCCTTAATGTAAAATTTTATGTACGGAAATTATCAAACATATCTTCAAAAAGAATTACAACAAATAAAAGATGCCGGGTTATATAAAAACGAACGCATCTTAGTAAGCCCTCAGGGAGCAAAAATTAAAATTAACACAGGACAAGAAGTTCTTAACTTTTGTGCGAATAATTATTTAGGTTTATCGAACAACCAACAGTTGATTGAAGCTGCCAAAAAAGCTTTAGATTCGCATGGATATGGAATGTCAAGTGTTCGTTTTATATGTGGAACAACCGATTTACATAAAGAGCTTGAGAAAAAAATAGCTGAATTCTTTGGAACAGAAGACACCATTCTATACGCAGCTTGCTTCGATGCAAATGGTGGAGTATTTGAGCCTCTATTAAGCGAAGATGATGCTATTATATCTGATGCCCTTAACCATGCATCTATTATTGATGGTGTTCGCTTATGTAAAGCTGTTCGCTATCGCTACAATAATGCCGACATGAACGATTTAGAAAAACAACTACAAGCTGCTCAAGCTCAACGCTTTCGACTTATTGTTACCGATGGAGTTTTTTCGATGGATGGTAATGTAGCCCCCATGGATAAAATTATAGAGCTTGCCGAAAAATACAATGCACTTGTAATGGTTGACGAATCGCATTCGGCTGGTGTTGTTGGAAATACTGGAAGAGGAGTTACAGAACTTTATAACTGCCGAGGCAAAGTGGATATAATTACGGGTACTCTTGGCAAGGCTTTTGGCGGTGCTATTGGAGGATTTACCACCGGAAGAAAAGAAATTATCGAGATGCTTCGTCAACGCTCACGTCCTTATTTATTTTCTAACTCCCTACCACCTATGGTTGTTGCTGCCGGTATTGAAATGATGAATATGATGGCATCGACCAATGACTTACAGGATAAACTACATGCCAACGTAAAATACTTTATGGAAAAAATCCAAAAAGCCGGATTTGACATTAAACCTACTCAATCGGCTATAGTTGCTGTAATGCTCTACGATGCAAAATTATCACAACAGTTTGCTGCTGAACTTTTAAACGAAGGCATTTATGTAATTGGCTTCTACTACCCTGTTGTTCCACAAGGTTTAGCTCGCATTCGTGTACAACTCTCTGCTGCTCATGAATTTGAACATATCGATGCTTGCGTAGACGCTTTTACACGTGTAGGCAAAAAATTAGGTGTATTAAAATAATATTATACAAACCTATGTTAAAAAGGCTGCCCTTTTGAGACAGCCTTTTTTTATTTTTAATTACGATTTCAGTTAAATAATTTAAATTTCTTTTAGTAATGAGATTAACTTTTCTCCCCCCACACTCCTGACTTCGCCAATTTTAATCAATTTTTAATTTTTTAAAAAAGTTAAATATTTAAATATCAATAAGAAACATTTTTTTAATTAAAAAATCGCGTTTGTAGTGCCTAATATAAATTTGTATTTGTTTTTCTAAAAAATATGTTTTATATTTGCAGCATGTTTGTACGAATTAAAACATCACCGAATTCGCCCAAAAAAGCCGTTCAAATAGTTGAGAATGTGCG
>JABUFC010000061.1 GCA_013314715.1 Bacteroidales bacterium
GTCATATTTCCTGATTTTTCTAATTTCATAACGCTAAAATAACCATTATTTCTGGAATTTTAAATAAAAACATCAATAAGTTATTAACAATCACATATTTGCATGTTAATAGCCTTGCAAAGGACTCGGTTTTCATATATAAGTATTTTTACCTATATATACGTCATTATTACTTGTTTGTTTCAGCTTATTATTACCTTTTTGACTAATAGTTAATTTTCTTAGATTAAAACATATTTTTCCTGTATAAAAATTGGTATTATTAAGTAAGCATATAAAAACAGAACCATTCAATGAAATCCATTTTTTTTAATAAAATTATTACTATTAATATTCAGCGGCGATATATATTCAACAATTTATACGCCCTTATATAAAATCAATGATAATTTAGTTTATAGAGGGGGCTAAAAATCATACTTTACCATTCACATCGTTTGATTTAAACAATGATAACCATAGAATTTTTTGTATGTAGATATAAAATCTTTTTATTATTAAAGAACTTTCAAGATATATTTTTTAGTTGAGTTTAAAAAACTACTATATCTTTGCTATTTTAAACAATGTTTCTTTATTATGGATATTCTTATTAAACAAGGAAGAATAATAGATCCCTTTTGCGACATTATAAGCGATTTATATATAAGCAGTGGAAAAATAATAGAAATAAAAAACAACATCACACCTCCAAATAAAAACATCCATATTATCCATGCACAAGACAGATACATTATTCCAGGGGGCATCGATGCACATGTACATATGCACTTATTAACACCAGCGGGATACTCAAGCAACGACTTTTATACCGGCAGCCTAGCTGCATTATATGGTGGAACCACAACATTCATCGATTTTGTTACACCAGCAAAAAATGAATCACTCATTGAAGCTCTAAAAAAACGACAAAACGAAGCAGCTAATGCCATTTGTAACTATACATTTCACATGAGTATTACTTCATGGAACAACCATACTGCCGATGAAATGCAAACTTGCGTAGAAAAATTTGGCATTCGCTCATTTAAAACCTACTTAGCTTACAAAGGGAATATTGGCATTGAATATTCCGAACTCGAAAAGATAATGAAAGTAGCTCATAAACTTAATGCTATAGTTACAGTACATGCCGAAGAAGGCGATGAAATCATAAAAAAACAAAACTATTTTATACAGCAAGGAAAAACAAGTCCAGAATATCATGCCTTATCTCGTCCGAATGAGGTCGAATCAACGGCAGTTGAAAAAGTTATAGCATTAGCTCAAAAAACGGCTTGCAAAACATATATCGTACATACTTCAACACATCGCTCTGTAGAGTTGATTCGTGATGCCCAAAAAAAAGGCATTCCCATTTATTCAGAAACCTGTCCTCAATACCTTATTTTAGATGATTCGGTTTATCAAAAGCCACTATACGAATCACTTAAATATATTATAAGTCCCCCTATTCGAGGTTTATCTGACCAACAAGGGTTATGGGAAGGAGTCGCAGATGAAACTATTGCTGTTATAGCTACCGACCACTGCCCATTCAACACATATGGGCAAAAAGATATTGGCAAAAACAATTTTACTATTATTCCCAATGGTGCAGGGGGTATCGAACATCGCTTGGCACTTATATACACATACGGAGTTCTCAAAAATAAAATCAATTTACAACAATGGGTATCCCTATGCTCAACAAACCCTGCTAAAATATTTGGTCTATATCCACAAAAAGGAATTATTACCGAAGGTGCCGATGCCGATATTGTAATTTGGAACCCCACATTTGAAGACATTATTTCTGCAAATACACATCATCAACATTGTGATAGCAATATTTACGAAGGATTAAAAACAATAGGAAAAGCCGAATATGTTATTTTAAATGGGAAAATAATACATGAAAGCATCCAAAATAAGTAGATTATCGCAACCATTTATCTAACACCTGCAAAGCGTTTTGCAATGGATTTTGATCGGTCTCAATATCAATGACCGAAACCTCCTGAAAACCCCAGTGCGATATTACTTTATCCACAATTGATGCACGCACCACCAGAATAATGGGATTAGGATAATTTTTCGCAATAGCAGTGAGATTATTAGCCCACCCTTGGCGACGAAGCTCCCAGGGACCAATTTCATCTATTACGACTAAATCGGTCTGTTCAATGTTTTCGATTTGTAACCAACGATTTCCTTCTTCTAAGCTCTGTGGGTTAAAATAATAATTTCCTACTTTGGGAGCTCCTGCCATAGGCTCTGTTCGCGATAGAGGTATTTCTTGCTGACTAATTAAATGAAGCAAATTATAACCCTTGTGCTGATTTTGTTCAAAAACAGCAGGCGATACAAAGCCACCTATCACTAAACCACGAGCTTTTAACTCATAAACTAATTTTCCTAAAAAGGTAGATTTTCCAACTTTTTCTTTGCCCGTAATAATTAAAACATTTTTCTTAGCCACGTATTTTAGCTCGGCTTCTTCAAACCAGTAATCAAGGTACGAAATCATTTCATAAATAGCCAATGCAGGTTTTTTGATAAAAATTTTTAAAGGCGGAATACTGCTCAAAATGGTTGGAAGCGTAAGAAAAGCTATTTCTATAGCTTGTGCTGCCTTATGAAACATGCTACGGCGAGCCCATTGCGATATAACTGGATTTTTAAGCTCCGTACCAATGGCAGCAAAACCAACAACTAAAATAATGGCTCGCAAACTCATTTCTATCCCATTTTGTAAACCAATAAACAGCGATTGACGATATGGATGATTAGCGTAAACCACTCCTATAGAAAAAAGTATTAGAATCAACAACGAAAGCATAAAAAACGCATTCATTATTTTTTTAACGTTGCGAGGATAACGAAATAAAAACACAGAAAAAATTAGAATTCCTGCTATCACGCTTATTTTAAAATCGAGCAAATAGATGATAATAAAAATAGCTGCCACTCCCAAAATATCTATCAAAAGCCACGCAAGCGAGTAATTAAATACTAAGGTTGTTGGTGTTTTTTTGATGCGGTTAACCTCATCTACCGAAATACTTTTTAAAGGCACTCTTTGCTTTACTGATTTTTTACCAATCGTTATCCCAATCCAAGCCACTACCAATCCCGATATAAAATAGATGCTCAAAAGTACCATGATAAGCTGACTAAGGTTTAATATAGATATATGATATTGATGTTCTATGAATTGTACTGAATTTTGATAAAGATCGAAAAATTGAAATCCGTAAAAAATGAATTTGTTGATTAAAAAATGGATAAAATTCCATGTCATAGCTAAAGCTCCAGCGATAAGAAAGCCGATAGTTGTTCGTCTAAAAACAATAATAGCCGCTTCCATCAATAGACCTTCCATAAAAATGGCAACCATAGGACCAAAAATAACAGCACTGGGCGAAATGGATTTCATAATGGCACAAACAAGACCCGAACGCCACATAAGTCCTTTTTCTCGCCATTGTTGTGAAGCGGAAATAAGCAAAACGATACCTATTGCGGTTAAAATATTGCTACGAAAGGGAATTTTAAGGTTATGCAAAAAACTTCCAAGCACAATTTCGGAGGCTGCCCATAAGCTACCCAATACAGCAGCCTTTAACCAAAGGTTGTTGTTATTTTGATTCATGAAGGATGCAAATTTTTTGTGCAGCACCACGGCGGAATAAATGATAGCCCGAAGCACCTTCGGCAATCATATTAAAAAGCATTTCGGGATTAAGAACGCGAGTAGCTCCAATTATAGCAACATTTTTTTTGAACAAAAAATCGGGAATAATGCCTCCGGTTGGACCTACAACTATGATCTGTACGCTTGAAGGTATTTCTGACAGTAATTGATCCATTGTATTATTGGCTAATGCAGAACCGGTAATAATTGCGATATCAGCATTATGAAAAACTTCACGCGATTGTTTAGCAGGAACGTAATACTTTTTGTTTTCATCATCGAAAGCGTTTTCGTCTAATTCTAACACACGTAAAGTACAATTTTGCTGCGATAATTTTTTAATATACGAGCAGAAAGCTCCTACCATTGCAATACGTTTACTATCTGTATTTACTAATTCAAGTGGATCGGCATTTTCTATAATTTTATAATTGCCTTTTGAAATCCATTCGGCTGAAAGTGCATTCATTGCAGCTAATTGAACTACATTTAAAAAGCCATTCGTTTCTTTTGCAGTTAAAAGTTGTATAAGTTTACTACCAGCATAAGTTCCTGGCTCAAAGGGTTCACTGCGATGCCCATGATGTAATGACCCTTTAAATTCTGTCTTTGATAATCCGCAATAACCAGACGATAACTGAACCGCTGTAAACAAGGCTCCAATATAGACACGTTCGATGGTATAATGTTCGATACGATGACTTTCTTGTTGTAAAATAAAATCAATAGATTCTTGAAGTATCATATTTAGTTAAATTTATATATCAATGAACCGTAAAAATTTCTACCTTGTTCGGGGTAACCTTCGCTTAAATAATAATTTTTATCAAAAACATTGTCGATGCCAACCTCTAAATACAAATATTTCCATACTTTGCCAGCAACTCTAAAGTTAAATAAAGTAAATTCGGAAGTTTTATTCCCATAACTAGTGCTATACCTTTCTGAATTGTATTCTTCGCTCAAAACAATTTCAATTTGCTCAAGTGGTTTGTAACACAGAGACAGCATTATTTTATGATTAGGCACATCTGTAAATTTTAATTCCGGATGAGTCAAATTATGACGTTCAATGTAAGTATAATTAAGATTTGCTTTAATGTTCTTTGCCATATCATAAGTAGTAGAAAGCTCTGCTCCAATAAATTCGGCATTTCCAGCATTTTGCATTTGAGTTTTTCCCGGAAGCACATTATAAACATTTTGAATAACATCGGATATTCGGCTATAAAAGACAGCAGGTTTAACTTGTAGCTTTTCAAAAAATACACCATTATAAGCAAATTCATAATTGAGTGCATTTTCAGGCTTTAAATCGACATTTGGAATAGCGGTTCCCATTTTATAAGAATATCGGTCTTTCATAGTGGCAAATCGAGTTTTTTGAGCAATAATTGCACTTATTCGTTGTTTTGCGGTAAAATTATAATAAACACCTATTTGAATGTTGAAAGCATTACTATGATTGTTGGGGAAATTGGAAATGGTTTTTGTTGTAGCATTATAATCTTCGGCTACGATACTTTGGCGTATATTGTAACTTATGCCGGGTATCACCATCAACTTATTGTTCCACTCAAAATTGTCTTCCACACCAAAAGAAAAAGTGTTATCCTGAAAATGTCTTATAGGCTCGTTTAGATTGTGTTCGCTATGTTTGTCGTTTTTTAAGTGAACCGATAGTTTAAGTTTGTTTTTCGGAATAAACTCCGTACCGGTTTCAACCGATGCTCCCATCGTTTCATCATTATAAAAACTTTGAAAGGCATAGGGTTTAGTTTGTGTAGTGTAAGTAGCATCATCAAAACTATTAAGTTGGTTTTTAAATTTATCGTAAAAAAGTCTTGTTTTTACATAGTTCTTATCTCGAATGGTTGTTTTTGAAATAAAATAGATACTCTCTTTATCCCACAAGGGCCATTGCCAGTATCGCACTTTTATACTGGGATCGTTTCCTGTATAAATCGGATTTCCTTTCTCACCGTGTTGATAAATATAACTAATTGAATATTCATCATGTTTATTAGGTGTAAAACCCATTTTAATGGTAGCTTTAGTATCTTCTCTATATGAATTATCTCTTGCTTTGCCATTTTCTGTTTTAACACTATCAAAGTCATGTGACAAGGGATAATATTTTTGTTGTAAACTCGAAAATCCTCCTTGAAGATAGATCTTGTTTAAGTTTGTTCCGATATTAACACTACCTTTATAGCCATCTCCGCTCATAACTCCAGCTAAAGCGGTTACTTCAATTTTATTTTTGGGTTTTCTGGTTATAAGGTTAATAGCACCACCCAGTGTATTCGGTCCATATAAAATAGAAGAAAAACCTTTTGATATATCTATTTCAGATAAATCAAAAATTGTAAAACGAGCTAGGTCTAAATAACCATCGTAAGGGACGTAAATAGGAATACCATCTAAATAAACCGGTACTTGCCTCAAATCATATCCTCGCAAATAAACAGTTGCTTCATTTCTTGCACCATTATTATTGAGTGTAATCGATGGCAAAAGGTCTAATGAACGAGCGACATCTAACCTATTAAATTGTTCGTTTTCTTCTGCTTTTATAATGGATTTTTCTTGTAGTGCTGTTATCGTTATTTCACCAAGTTTAAACACTTTGTTTGATATTGATGAGTCTTGTTCTTCATATTGTTGCGACTTCGCATCAAAGTTTATCAATATAAAAACAAATATGGAAACGCATAAAAAGTTTATTCCCTTCATTTTTATCAAAAATTATTGCTTTAAAAAAGAACGATTTAAAATAAAATGCTCGTTTTGAATTTGAATAAAATATATACCTTGTTCAAAATTTGTAACATTTATATGTATTTGGTTGCAGTTTAAGGGTTGGTATATAAGTCGTTGACCTAAACTATTGTATATTGTTAAATATGTATTTGGAGTATAATATTTTTCATCAAGATTTATTAAAAGTTGGTCATAAGTTGGGTTTGGATATAATGAAAATGAAGGTGAATGAGATAATGATGGGACATAGATTGCTGAATCGAATATTTCTTTTGCTGACGAAGCATTTGTTAATAATTCATATTCATTTCTTCCAAAGGGTAGTATAAACGTTAACTGAATAGTATCGTTAGCCTCAATATTGATAGGTCCGTAACTGACTAAGTACGACAAATCGTTACCATAAATGCCTCCAGCATCATATCGTTGTTGTTGAGTAGATTGAATAAGTTCGTTTAGGTTGATACCATCGCTTACCATCAGACTGCCGTTAGTGCCGTCGTTGTCGATAGCATAAAAGTGCTTTTGGAAAGTATCGGGAAGCATGATACCTGCATGAATGTTGTTCATGCCACTTGGAAAGATGTAAAGTAAAGATAATAAACTATCGAAACGACTGCTATTGCGGAAAGGATTAAGCAAATCGACATCCGAAAATAATCCAACATAGAGCGAATCTAAGCTTTGTTCATTGTTGTTTTGCAAGGTATAGGTTAACCAAATAAAATCTTGGTTGGGAAATGTTTTAAAAAGTTTTGCCGAATGATAAACTTTAATTCCTAAAGGAAAGGGATTTAAAGAATCATTGAATAACGAATGAGCCTCAATAAACGAACTGTTTTCGTTTTTTTCAGCCCTTAGCATTGTTTTAAAGTCATTCTTGCCTTTAAAACACCACGAAGCCTTGTTTTTTTGAAGCACAAAAAGGCCCATTTCTGAAATGAGCGATGTAGTTGAGCGATACAAAATTCCACTTCCCTGCGAAGGATAAGTATTATTATAGCCAATTCTACCATTGGAACATACGCTAAGTGTCAAAGGGTCGTTGTTTATATCCGTAAAACTAGGGTTTATGGTTGATTTTAAGTATTGTTTATCGGTATATCCATCATCTGTAAGTTCAATAAAAAACGAAGCCACCATATCGTAATTTGCACCGGAACGGTAGGTTATTTTAAATGGATTTGAATCATTTGTAAACTGTCCTAAACTATCAATATGTCCAATATAAAGAGAATCGTTCAAAATTTGGATATCAGGATTGGAGCAGCTTAACTTCGCATATAAATGTTGAGTTTCGTGAAAGAGATTAAAAAAAGAACCGATTAGGTATGTAGTGTCGTTATGTGTAGCAAAATGATAATTTATAAACCTTACTGCTTTAAAAATAGTATCGGTTAGTGCTTTATAGGCATTAATCCTTCCTTTGCCAAGTTGTGAAGCAAATGGAATATTGTCGCTAAGGGTATCAATATTATCGGCAGTTTGCTCTATTATAGCTCTAATTTGCAATGGTAATAAATTTTTTCCCCTGTAGCCCCAACATAAAGCGGCAACACTGGTAGCCAATGGCGATGCATACGAAGTTCCCCAACCAACGGTGTAGGAATTATGTGCATACGTTGAATACACATTCTCGCCAGGAGCACATACACTAACGTGCGGTCCATAACACGATTTTACCCATTTCAAATCCCACTGGTTGGTAGCAGCTACACACATAACTTCGTCGTAACCGGCAGGATAGTAAACATCGTTGGTGGTATTGCCATTATTTCCGGCAGCAGCAACCACTAAGCAATTTCGATTGTAAGTAGCATAACGAACAATGTCGCGTCCAAAATCATCGGGGACGGGACTTCCCCACGAGCAATTGATAACCTTACAACCATGGTCGGCAGCATAAACTATACCTTCGTATGCTTTAGTTAAAATGCCTGTGGAATCATTGATTTTGATAGGTAAAAATTTACTTTTAAAAGCAGTACCTGCAATGCCTGTTGCATTATTAGTTTTAGGTGCTGCCATCCCTGTAACAAAAACACCATGTGCATCGGCACCCATAGTATTTTCGCTCCACTCGGGACTATTGTCATTGTTTCCCAAATCCCAGCCATGAAAATTATCGACATAGCCATCACCATCGTTATCGTTACCATCAATAGGGTCGGCAGCATTGTAAGCTAGATTTTCCCACAAATCGTCGTGAGCCAATTCAATACCGGTGTCCACAATGCCAATAACTATGGAGCTATCTCCTTTAAAAATATCCCAAGCCTGATAAGCCTTGATGTTATTTAAATAATATTGTGCTCCAATAGCCGGGTCGTTGGGACTGTATAATAATTCGGGGTAATGTTTAATATGGCAATATTCTGTTTCGGGCAGTTTTGAAAGTTTTTGAACAAAAAACTGTGCCTCTTGCTCCGTAGTACACGAAAATTCGTAAATAGTCGATATATCAACCATTTTAGTAGAAAAAAGCTCGTCGTTTTTTACTGGTGCTTTTGCATTAGGGAACAACCTTTTCAACGAAATATTTTTTTCTAAAAAAAGTTGGTGGTAAGAAGAAATTTGAATAGAATGATCAAAACAATACTCTTTGTAATAAGGTTTTATTTTTAGAATAACCGTATTTTGAGCCCACAAAACAACATTTAACAAACTGATTATTAAAAGAATAATACTGTTCTTTAAAAAAATCCTCATAAAGTATAACCCTATTTTATTTTTAACGTAAAATGTTTGTAAATTTAGAGATTATTTTGACGAAATAAAAACCCAAATAGACCAATAACCTAAATACATATATTTATGGCGATGAATTGTATTATTATTGATGATGATAAAATGTCGAGAAAAGTGCTTGAAGAATATGTTAAACGTACCGATTCGCTGAAGCTTCTTCAAACTTATTCGAATGCTATTGAGGCAATCAATGCTTTAACGCAATTATCAGAACCTGTTCACCTTATTTTTCTTGACATAGAAATGCCCGATATGGATGGAATTGATTTTTTAAATACCCTAAAGAAAACCGATTCGCAGATTATTATTGTTTCGGCTAAGGATAAGTATGCTGTTACTGCATTTGAATATGAGGTTACCGATTACTTACTCAAACCTTTTACCTATGCACGTTTTTACAAATCGGTAGATAGGGCATTTAAAAAACTTGACGATTTTATGGCGATAAAAAAACCGAATAACGAAAATGCCGGAAGCGACGAAATTTTTATTAAGAAAAACGCCACTTTGTTAAAATTGAATTTTAATGATATTGTTTATATCGAAGCGTTAGAAAATTATATCATCATCAATACTTACGACGAAAAATACACCATACACTTTACCATGAAGTCGATTGAAGAAAAATTGCCTCCATCTAAATTTAAACGTATTCATCGCTCGTACATTATCAACATCCATAAAATAAAAGGTATTGAAGAGAATTCCGTTATTATTAAAACCAGCGAAGGAACACGTTTATTGCCTATTGGAAAATCGTATAAAGATGATTTACTTCGCGACCTGAATGTGATACTTAAATAAAAATGCAACTTCCTTTACGTCAATTATTTTTTAATCATGTAGCTCAAACATCCGATACTCCTTTAGCTTTTGAAGTTACTAAAGCAAAGGGTAATTATTTATACGACTCCAACGGAACACCTTATTTAGATTGCATTTCGGGTATATCGGTCGGAAATATCGGTTACAGCCACCCCAAAATTGTTGAGGCAATCCAAAAGCAAGCAGGCTTATATTTACATACCATGGTTTATGGCGAGCATGTGCAGTCGCCTCAAGTTTTATTGGCACAAAAATTAGCAGCCTTAACCCAACAAAAGCTCGATTCGGTTTATTTTGTCAATTCCGGAGCCGAAGCTATAGAAGGAGCCATAAAACTGGCACGTCGCTACACAGGACGAAAGCAATTGATAGCTTGTAAAAACGCTTACCACGGCAGCACTACAGGCGCTATGAGTTTAATGTCAAGCCATGCTTATCAGGAGACCTACGGTCCGTTTATTGAAGATGTGGCTTTTATCGAATTCAACAACATTGATTCCATACAGGTTATCAGCGAAAAAACGGCAGCCGTTTTTGTTGAGTTAGTGCAAGGCGAAGCTGGCTACATTCCTGCCCGTAAAGACTTTTTGCTTGCCCTTAAGCAGCATTGCCAAAAGGTGGGTGCCCTCTTAATCTTCGACGAAATACAAAGCGGCATGGGACGGACAGGTAAAATGTTTGCTTATGAGCATTACAACATCACCCCCGATGTCTTAATCTTGGCAAAAGCCTTAGGTGGCGGGCTTCCCCTGGGAGCTTTTATAGCTACCAAAGAAGTAATGTCGGTTTTTACCCATAACCCTATGTTGGGACACATGACAACTTTTGGAGGCAACCCATTAAGTTGTGCTGCTTCGCTCGCTGCCATCGAAGCATTAGAAAACGAACATTTAATGGCAACCGTGAGTGAAAAAGAACAATTATTCAAATCGTTACTCAAACATGATAAAATAAAAGAAGTTCGCGGTTTAGGCTTAATGATTGCCGTTGAGTTGGATCGTTTTGACCATGTTTTAGCGGTAATTCAGAAGGCTTTTAATCAGCAACTTTTATTAGACTGGTTTTTATTTAACGAAACAGCTATTCGTATAGCTCCACCACTCAGTATTACCAAAAACGAAATTTCTCGAATTTGCGAGGTTATAAAAGCTGCATTGTAAGTTTTATTGTTCGAAACACTAATAAGCGATTCCTTTTAGTTCTTTCCGAAGCTGTTCCGATTTATCGAGGAAGCGAAGCGAATAAACAAGGACGAGAAGGGGTGGGGATAAAACTGTCAATCAACACTAAATCCGCTATTACTCCAACCGCTGTTTATAATAACTATTTTATCTATCTAATTCGTATGGCGAAGCACCAATAACTTCGCAATCAATTGAGTTAACGTGTGCATAATTATCAATTTTAAGCTCAACCGTCTTTGTAGAATTTGGAGGAAAAACTTCGTAAATGACATGTTCCTCACTTGTTATTTCAGTACCAGTCTTAGTGTAATATGTTATTCTAATCATAACATCTTTATATGTTGCAACAGTTGCATTATTTGTTATAGAACACTTAACTTTAATTTTATCACCCCAAAAATTTTCCCTATAAGTTGCATCAGCTGATAAAAAATTTGTCGGTTGAGAATATTCTATTTCTTCAATTGTCATTACTTTTTCTTCGTAGGATTCTTCCGAGCTGTTATCATTTGTGTTGTATTTTTCGAAAATTTCTTGTTTAGAATTATCATTACTGTTGTATAATTTACTGAAAATTGTTATTCCGCCTACTATTACAACAATCAAAACAATAGAAATTATTATAATTGTCTTTTTAATACCACTTTGCTTTTGGGGTGTTTTAGTCTGCTGTGAAGAAATTGATAAAGAAGAGAACGTTTTTTCTTGAGAAGTTGTCTGAGAATTAGAAGAAACAAAACGATTTGCAATTGCAATTAATTGTTCAGGAGTTAGAGAGTCACGTTCGTCATCCTGGATATCTTCTAATTTAAAATAAATCATGCCATTTGACAATTTAACTGCATAATCAAAGTTTTCGGTTATGGCAAAACTTTGAAACGAACCAATTTCTTTATTGAAAATTCTCACCTTTTTTAGTAAGGATATAATTTCTTTTTCTCCGTAGTTTGCTTCCATAGTCATTTTTATGCTTTAATAATTTTTATTCTTCAAATGCTGTCCAAGGTTTAGGAAAAAAAATCCATTTGCCATTAATGTTAACCCAATATTTGTAAGCAACACCAAATTCTGCATCTTTTTCTCTTAGCAAAGAGATTTTATAAAATGTTACTGCAAGTTGTAACTTGTCAGCTATCTTTTCCATACCGCCTACATAATTACCTTTACCAGCTAGAACATCCTCTGTTGTAAACGACTCAACTTTCAAATCAACAAATTTTTCTATTGGCCTCTTTAGTTCTTCTTGAAATTTGCTTTTTAAGTCCGTAATAAATCCATAATAAGTGTAAGCATTTTGTCCTTTAAAAATCAGTTTGCAATCATCAATTGTTGGCAATGACTTTACGCAAAGCTCAAGAAATGCTTTGCTGTCAAGTGTTTTGCCGAAATATGTTTTTGCTTGCTCTGAATTGTTCTGTCCAAATAAAAATTTTGTTGCTATCAGTAAAGCAATCACAAGACTTAGTTGTTTAATTTTTTTTCTCATAGTTATATTGTTTTTAAATGTTATTTAAAAAGGTTATTCAAAAGACAACATAGTTATTTAATAATTACACAAACAAAAACATATCTTTATTGAGACCTTTGCAAAATTATTTCAATTTTTCGATATATCAAAAATATTTGCTTAAAATTGAATCTTTAAAGTAATGATTCAATTTACAGGGCTATTTTATTCAAAAAAACACCTTTTTTAAAGCCAAAGAACCTTATTTTTTTGTTTTTAGGCTTTAG
>JABUFC010000062.1 GCA_013314715.1 Bacteroidales bacterium
CCGATACGTTGATAGTAATCGGTAATTCAACCGTTTTAAATGCGACAGGTGCCGATACCTATCTTTGGAATCCAGCAACCGCTTTATCGTGTAATGATTGTGCAAATCCGACCGCTTCGCCTGAAAATACCATTCAGTATTGTGTGATTGGCTCTAATACATTTGGTTGTGCCGATACAGCCTGCATAACTATTACCGTTGATACCGATTGTGGTGAATTGTTCTTCCCATTGGCATTTAGTCCGAATGGTGATAATAAAAATGACACTTGGAAGATTCAAGGTAGATGTATAAAGTCAATAGAATTAAAGATTTACGATCGTTGGGGCGAAAAAGTATATGAATCGTATGATCAGAACGAAGCTTGGGATGGTACTTTTAGAGGAAAAGCTCTGGATACCGATGTATATGTATATTTTGCAACTATTACTATGCGTGATGGTGAAGTTAAAACAATAAAAGGCGATATAACCTTAATTCGTTAACCCTTAAAATGTTGAAGTTATGAAAAAGTTAATGTATATTATAGGAATAATGGGAATAGCTGTTTCAGCTTATGCTCAAGACTTTTCTTTGTCTCAGCCATTTGAGGCTCCCATTTTACTTAATCCTGCCAATACAGGGTTAACATTTCCTGTGCGAACAAATTTGAATTATCGTCAGCAATGGCGAAGCATATCAAAGCCTTTTACTACGGTTATTGCTTCTGTCGATGCAAAACTTTTATCACAAGGAAAAACCGGTTCATCATTAGGATTAGGTGTTATTATCGCTAACGATCAAGCTGGTACATCTAAATTAAGCACTCTAAACGCAAGTTTAGCCATAATGGGCAAGGTTTTATTAAATGATATGAATTCTCTATCGGCAGGCATTGTTGGCGGTGTTATGCAACGTAAAATTGGCGATAATCTTACATGGACCGATCAATTTGATGGATATCAGTATAATCCGAATGCTGGAAGTGCCGAAGTATTTGATAGCCAAAAACGCTTAGCTCCTGATGTAGGTGCTGGTATTCAATGGAGTTATGGACGTGGTGCAGCTACTTTATCATCAAACGATGCCATAGGTGCCCAATTGGGTTTTGCTGCTTATCACGTTAATATGCCTAATACAGGTTTTCAGGAAGATGCTGATAGCCGTTATATTCGCATGGTTTTACATGGAAGTTTTTCGTATGGTATTAAAAACACTCCTTTTCAGCTTAATCCATGTGGTATAGTTCAAATGCAAGGTCCATCACGTATGTATTTTGCTGGAATGAATTTTAAATATCGTTTACAAGAATCTTCAAAATATACCGGAAACTTGTCTTCACGTTCGCTTAATTTAGGCACCTTTTATCGATTTGGTGATGCATTTATTACTTCATTACAACTTGAATGGGATATGTTTGCCGTTGGAATCAGCTATGATTTAAATTTGTCATCACTTACAAAGGCTTCAAAGGGACGTGGTGGCACAGAATTATCACTTCGCTATTTGCCATTTAAGCCTAAGAAGTCGAATAGCTTGATATAGTTAATCGAAAAATATTAGTATTTTTGAAGCTACTCCCAATGAGTAGCTTTTTTATGAATTATAACTATTTAATTATTATTTTGTTTTTTATCGTATCTTGTTCTAATAGTAAGAAGAACAATACTTTAAATGATGCAAATATTGATGTTTATCTTTCTTATAGTGATTCAGTAAATAATAAAATTGTAAAAGACAGTAGCAGTTTAGATTTTTATGAAAGAGTTTGCAAACATGTCGAAAATTTAAATAATATATGTTTTTATGATAGTGCGTTGATGCTTGGTCAAAGAATTGAAAAAAAAATAAAAAACACTAATCAATACCTTTACTTAAAATTAAAAAATCAGATTGCGTTTGCCTTATACAATAAAGGGGCATTTAGAGAATCAATAAGAATTTTGATAGAGAATAAAATGCTCAATGATAGAAAGATGAAAAATAAAGAAATAGAACACGAAATCGACTTGTTTTTAGGTGTAAACTATTTTCAATTGGAGAAAATTGATTCGTCTTTTTTCTATTTTACTAATATTGATAACGATGAAGAGTTTAAAAATGATGTTGTTAAAATGAATGTATTAATCAATTTAGGAAGTATAGAAGATTATTTGTATGATTATCAAAAAGCGATTAACTATTATTTAAGGGCTTTGAAATATGCAAAAAGAAAATCAAATTACCATGTTTGTACTATTTATAATAATATTGGTATTGCATATGAAGGATTAGATTCATTAGATAAAGCTATTGAATATTTAAATAAATCTATTTCAATAGGAATTAAATATAAATATTACGAAAATTTAGGTAATCCATTTTCTAATAAAGGTTTAGTATATGAAAGAAAAGGGAAGTTTATAGAGGCACTTTATTGTTTTAAAAAAGCAGCCTATTATGATTCTTTATATAATCCAAGAATATCATTACTGAATTCTTATAATCAAATATCGAGAGTTTTAATGTCTTTAAAAAGATATCATGAAGCTTTATTATATTTAGAAGCGGCTTGTAAACAAAAAAATAAAGTTAATTCAGATTATTTAGTAACCTTAGATCAATTAAGTCAATGTCATAATTTACTTGGGAACTCTAAACAGGCTTATAAATATCTCCGAGAATATATGGTTTTGAATGATTCTTTATCATTAGAAGAGTCAAAAGCAGAGTTGAAAAATATAGAGCAAAAATATCAAGTACTATCGATAGAGAAAAAACTATTAAAAGCTAAAAATGAAAAGGAAATCATTAAAGAAAAGCTCAGGTTAAACAATAAATATTTATGGTTTATCATTACATTATTTACTTTCATAGTATTACTCTTCATTTTTCTTATTATTTTAATTATAAAAAGAAATAAAATTAAACAAGAAAATATTAAGCACCGTTTAGAAAAATCTATTATTGAAATAAATCACAAATTATTGACTTCACAAATCGATCACCATTTTATTTCAAATATATTAAATGGAATTCAACTTTATTTTGTGAATGGAGATACTGTAAATGCTTCGAAATACCTTTCAAAATTTTCTCAATTAATGCGAAAAATATTAATTAGTTCCAGTCATAATATAGAACCCCTCAATGAATCGATTATATTTCTTAAGCTATATCTTGACTTAGAACAGTTTCGTTTTCAAAATAAATTTGTGTATAAAATTGATTTTGCAGAAAATATAGTTACAGAAGACATATTAATTCCACCTTTAATTTTTCAGCCAATTGTTGAAAATTCAATAAAACATGCTTTTGAGGGGATAGAATATGTTGGCGAAATAAATGTTTATTTTTCGACAAAAGATAATTTTTTAATCGCACAAATTTCTGATAATGGAAAAGGAATGACAAAAACTCAAAATCAAGATCCCGATCAAGATAGAAAATCATATGGTTTAGCTATTTCTCAAAAAAGAATTTTATTATGGGGCAAAGAATTAGGATTTCCTATCGAATTTAGTGTTAAAAAATTATATGAAGAAAAAGAATCAAATTTTGGAACCTTAGTTATTATAAAAATCCCATATCTTTACGATCATGATTAATCAAATAACTGCACTAATAGTAGAAGACGAAATTAATAATCAACTTTTGTTAGAAAAGTATTTAACGGATTATTGCCGTTACATAACTGTCATTGGTAAAGTAAAGAGCATTAAAGAAACGTTATTGTTTTTAAATGAACATAAACCGGATGTTTTGTTTCTCGATATTCAATTAGAAGATGGAGATGCATTTGAATTGATTAATAAACTTTCACAAATAGATTTTGAAATTATATTTGTAACATCTTATGAGAGTTATGCTATTAAAGCATTAAAATTAAATGCCTTGGATTATTTACTTAAACCTATAGATATACAGGATCTTATTGAAAGTACGGTTAAGCTTGTAAATAAAAAACTTAATTCTATTGATAAGGTAAATTTTTTAAAATTAAACGCAAATAAAGCTCAAAAAATCGGTATATATTCGCTCGATGATGTTATTTTTAAAGAAATAGATGAGATCGTTTACATTAAATCTGACGAGAGTTATTCTACTTTTTATTTTACTGATAATTCAAAAAACATCTCGAGTAAAAATATTAAATATTACGAAGAGTTGTTATTAGATTTCGATTTTTTTAGAATACATAAATCGTTTTTAATAAATACTCATCATATAGTAAAGTTACACAAAGAAGATTTTGGAATAGTTGAATTGATCAATAACATAAAGTTACCTCTTTCGCGCCGAAAACGTGTAGATTTTCAGATGTTTTTAAAGCAAAGATTTAAATCTTAGTTCTTTTATTAAAAAAAAAGAACCGTTTATTAATCAGATTTAGCCGTTTATATAAAATTGTTTTTTCTTGAATCGATATAAACTTATTTTTGTTTTAAAAAAGTAAGTTATGAATATGAAAATTTTAGTTATTGCTTTAGTTTTTTTGACTCAACTATTAAATGGTCAAAATTGTTCAAAATGGGTATTGGGTTATTTGCCTACTTATCATCAGTCATATAATGGTGATGTAAATGGCTTGAATGAATATGATTTTTCAAGATTAACGCATATTGGTCATCACGGACCTTATCTAAATGCTGATGGAAGTTTAGATTACAATGCAAACGGAATGACACCCGAAAAAATAGTAGGTGCAGTTCAGGCTTGTCATACAAACAACAAACCAATATTGTTAAGTGTAGTTTCGTGGGTTTCATATATGGATGCCTTATCAACACAAGAGAACAGAACACGTTGTGTTAACGAATTGCTCTATTTGCTTGATACTTATGGTTATGATGGTATTGATGTAGATTTAGAACCTGTGATGTCACCCTATATTGCTGGAATGCAAACAGATAATCCAACGTATTACGCTTTTGTTTCACAGCTTTATGATTCCTTATCAGTGCGTTATAATTCTTTACTAGGACGGCAGCCTTTATTGACTTGTGCTACTAATTCATATGGGGCACCTGTTCTAAAGCAATTAGAAAATAAGCTCGATATGATGAATATTATGACTTATGATATGACGAACGGGTGGACTGATTATAATAATTTTACTTGGCATGATGCACCTATTCATGATTATGGAAATAATTTACCATGTGTTCAATCTATGGTAAATGAAATGCTTCAACATGGTATTGCTTCAGAAAAAATTGGAATTGGCGTTAGTTTTGACGCATTTCGTTGGAAAGGAGGATCTGGAACACCGACGGGAGGGGTAACTGCTCCCATGCAATATTATACAACAACTCCTTCGTGGACAAGATTTTCGTATCAAGAAATGATGGATAATGTTTATGATGCTAATTTTTATCGATGGGACAATGTTGCTAAAATGTCCTATTTAAGCATAGATAGAGCTAACGATGCCGATGATGAATTTTGGAGTTACAACGATGAAATCTCTTGCAGCGAAAAATCACAGTTTGTATTAAACAACAACTTAGGCGGTCTTATTCTGTGGGAATTGTATCTTGGTATGAGAAACAACTTGCCTTCAACAAATCACATCCCTCAATTAACAGCAACATATAATGTTTTATGTCCTACATACATCAAACAAGAACAAATAGAAAATATAAATATTAGTCCTAACGTCCTAAGTAAAGGACAAAGCATTAATATCCGCTTGAATCAGAACGAAAAGGTTAAAATTAAATTATTCGATATAATGGGGAACATTTGGTTTAATGAAGAATTAATGCCTGAATACGAAATATTATCTATTGATATTACTAAAAATGTTAATGCTTCGGGAATGTATTTTATCCAAATTGAAAATAATACTTTTAAGAAAAACGAAAAAATAATAATATTATGGAACAAGTAATTGAAAGAGAAGAAACCAAAATAGAAGAAATTAAATTTCGTAAAATTGTTTTGCCAAGCTTAAAATCAAGTGTTGTAGTTGATTTGTCTGAAATAGAGTATTTAGAATCTCATGGTTGTTATACTGAGTTTTCACTTGTAAATGGGACTCGTTATACATCAAGTAAACCTTTGTTATATTATGATGAATTATTGAGAAAATATAATTTTTTCAGAGTACATAATAAGTATATTGTAAATATAGAACATGTAAAAGGATTTGCTATTGGTTTGCCATTGAAGTTAATATTAACTTCAGGTAACTTATTGCATGTGTCGCGATTAAAAAAGAACGATTTTATGAAGCTTTATTTACACTAATTATTTAATTTAATTCCTAATACTGTTATGTCGTCGGTTTGAGGATATGTTTTGTTATTTGCTGTTTGCCAATCGTCTATATATTTATTACATTCATTTTCTTGTGTTTTAATATCTTTATGTACATTGGATTTCAAGAAGTTAATTAAGTTGACTTCTTGAATTTTTTTCCCTTCCATGCCACCAAATTGGTCTTTAAATCCATCGGTAATTAAAAATAATTGATCGTTTGGAGTGAAATTTATTAAATGTTAATCATAACTTTGTTCGGCGATATTGTATGTAATATCATTCGGTTTATAAATAATAATTTGTTGTTCAATATGATTATAAAAATATAAAGGGATTCCTATTCCACAGTAATCAATTGTTTTTTCTTCATTATTAATGGCAATAAGTGCTATTTCAATGTTATCATCAATGTAATTAAGCAAAATGTTGTTTGATTGATGTAAATTATATTTAAGCTCTTTTTGCATTTCTTTTAATGCATCAGAAGTACATGTGATTTCTCTTTTATGTATAATTGAGTTTAGTAAGCTAATACCTAAAATGCTCATAAATGCTCCCGGAATTCCATGTCCGGTACAATCAGCAACAGCGATTAACGAAAATTGATTAACTTCTTTAGCCCAGTAAAAATCGCCTGAAACTACATCTTTGGGTCTGTATAAAATAAAACTCTGAAAGTGTAAAATTTTTAAGGGATTATAAACTGATAAGATAGTTTGTTGAATTTTATACGCATATTCAATACTATCGGTAAGTTTATCATATAAAGCTTCTATTTCATTTTTTTGGTCATTCAATTTTTCTTTTTGTGTTTTTATTATCTCTAGCTGTCTTTTTGTGATCTTAAAACGTTTTAAGATTAAATAGGTAGAAATCAGTAAAATAACTAGCATTATTGAAGTTAGAATTATAATGTAGAATTGTAGTTTTTCTTTTTCTTTACGTCGATTTATTTCAAGTTCATTTATTTTTTTATCTTTATAAAGTTGATTTATTTTTAATTGCTTTTCTTCATTTTCATATTTAGATTCGAGTTCGGCAAATGTTTTTAACTTATCATTATTAAAAAGTGTTTCTGAAAAAAGTATATGGTTGTATGCATAAGTTAAAGCTTTGCTTTTATCTCCTATTCGGTTATAAATATCTATTAATGAGTACGAAGAATAATAAAGTAAATTAGTGTCTTTTATTTCATCTGCTGTTTCATAGCCTTTTATGCTATTGTTTAAAGCGTCTTTTAGAAACCTTGATTTTAGCGTTATGTCTTTGGTAGAATCAGAATATTCTAAGTAAGCTTGACCTATATTTATAAGGCAAGATGATATTCCTTTTTTGTCATTTTTATGATTATATAATTCAAGTGCGTTTTTATAATCTATAATAGATAGGGGATAGTTTCCCAAATCAGCATTAATGTTACCTAAGCCAATATAACATAAAATAATGCCATTTGTGTCTTTCATTTGTTTAAATATATTTAGTGCTTGGGCTGTTTTTTCTATTGCTTCAGGGTAGTGTAATTTTTTTCTTTCAATTAGCGACAGGTTATATAGGGCTTGGGCTTTTATTTTGTTATAACCCTTTAAACTTGCCAAATTGTAAGCTAAATTGTAATATTTTTGGCTAATTGAACTATATTGAATACTATTGTATATATTGCCAATATTGATGTAGCTAACACATAAAAGACTTGTATCTTTATGTTCTTCGTTTATTTTAATTAGGTGTAAAGCAATATTTATAGCCTCGTCAATTTTATTTTTAGATTTATAAGTGTCAATTAGCAATGAGTAGCAATCTGTCGATAACTCATAATTATTGATAATAGCACAAAAGTTCAATGCATTTTTTAAAAATATTATGGCTTCATCGTATTGGCTTTCTCTATGGAAGTATTTAGCTATGTTGTATAAATCACGAATAAATTGCTCAATTTTTTGTTTTTTATGTTTATCATCTTGATATATCTTTTTAATATGGTAATTAATGATTGATTTGATAAGGAATTGTGCACTATCAACTTGCGATTTCTTGTAATACTTAATATATTGTTTTATATATGGTGTTACCTTATTATTAGCCTTTGTTTGCTGACCATGAATGGTCGAAAAGAAAACTAAAAACGATATTACAAATAAGTATTTCATTTCAATACAAAAGTATGTTTAAAAATAAAAGAATTAATAAAAATTCGTAAATTATAAGTAAAAAACATAAAAATACAAATAAAAGTAGTATAAAAATATAAACAAATAGCAGAAAATAATATGTGAATCGTTTTTGGGTAAATAAAATCAGCTTTACCATAAAAATAAAAAAAGATACCTTTTATTAAATCTTTATAACCTTTACTTATTTGTGTCTTTTTCCCGAAAGAATGATGTATTAATTTTATACAAACCAAAAAAAATTTTATGAAAAAGATGTTTATTATTTCGTTGACATTACTTTTAATTAGTAATGTACTTTGGAGTCAAACCATGTCAGTCGTTTATGGAAATGGCACTCCAGCTCCAGGTTTGGTTAATGAATTTAAGCAACCTAATGGATCAATAGTGCATGTTAAACTGCTTGGTGATGCTGTTATTAACTGGTTAGAAAGTATAGATGGATATAAACTAATGTTAAATGATGATGGATATCTATGTTATTCAATCCTTGATCAGGAAAATAATTTAGTAGCCTCTAACAAAGTGGCAACTGACCCTTCAATGCGAACAGCTGAAGATAATATTTTTCTTTCATCTGTTTCAAAAGAATGGTTTTATAGTAAAGAGCAAATCAGGTTAAAAAAAGAGCAAGCGGTATATGGAAAAGAAAATGTTACTAAAATGGGTGGTTTTCCAACAAAAGGAACAAGAAAGTTATTATTAATTTTAGCTCGTTTTAGTGATCAAACTTTTACTTATTCGCAATCAACTTTTAATAACCTTATGAACCAGGCAAATTATAATGGAACAGGTTCTTTCAAAGATTATTATTACGAAGTATCCTACGGACAACTTGTTGTAAACACGACGGTTACACAAGTAGTAACTTTACCTAATACAAGAGCATACTATGGTGCAAATACCGGCGGTTCAGGAACTGATATCAGACCATCACAAGCTGTAAGAGATGCTGTCATCGCTGCTAATAATGCCGGATTGGATTTTTCGCAGTTCGATAATGATGGAGATGGTTATGTTGATTTAGTAGCTGTTATTCACTCGGGTACTGGTGAGGAAGCTACGGGAAATACTTCGGATATTTGGTCACACAATTGGGCATTACAATATGGAGCAGGAACTGTTTATGTTGATGGAAAATATGTGAATAACTATACACTTCAACCTGAAAAATATACCTCATCAACTATTACAAGTATTGGTGTTATTTGTCATGAATTTGGACATGCTTTAGGCTTGCCCGATTTTTATGATACCGATAATTCCACCGGAGGTTACTATCAAGGTACTTATTATTGGGATATTATGGCAGCAGGTTCATGGTTAAATAATGGGACAAAACCTGCACATCATAATGCATGGAGTAAGGTTTACCTGGGATGGGTTTCGCCTGTTACATTATCATCAGCTCAAAACATAACAGCTTCAAATGTTGAACAAAACAAACAAATATATAAGGTTTTAACCACAACTACCAATGATTATTTTTTGATAGAAAATCGTCAACGTATTGGTTTTGATACATATTTGCCAGGCAAAGGATTGTTAATTTACCATATTCACCCACAAATGACAAGTTATATTAGTTCTAATAGTGTAAATACAACTCATCCACAACGAGTATATATTGTAAATGCCGGATATGCCAATGATCCTAAACAAAATGGTTCTTATGGCGAAATGTATTCACCTTCGGTGCCTTTTCCTGGTACAGGCAATAAAACTATGCTTACCGATGCCACAACACCAAATATGAAGTCCTGGGCAAATAATAATACCAATAAGCCAATTACTAATATTGTTGAAAACTCCTCAACAAAACAAGTTAGCTTTAGCTTTATGGGTGGAGGAAGTAGTGGAGGTTCGACTCCAACTGTAACCACTACTGCCGTTACAAATTTGACTTCTACTACAGTAACACTTAATGGAACTGTAAAAGCGAATAATAATACGGTTAGTGTTCAATTCCTATTGGGAACTTCTTCTTCCAATTTGTCTTATACCTTTAATGCAAATCCTTCATCTGTTACAGGAACAACAACAACATCTGTTAATTGTAATTTAATCCAATTAACACCCGGAACTACATACTATTATAGAGTAAAAGTGACTTATAATGGTTCTACTGTTTTAGGGAGCATCTTAAATTTTACTACGCCAACTACTACTGCATCGGCTCCTGTAGTTACCACTACTTCGCCAACCAATGTTACCAGCTCCACTGCAACTCTTAATGGACAAGTTAATGCAAAAGGATTGTCAACAACGGTTAAATTCTTATTATGGACATCTTCAAACGTATCATCGCCTTGGGAGTATAATGCATCTCCTTCAACAGTTTCTGGTTCAACAACGACTAATGTTAGTATAAGTTTAACAGGATTTAGTGCATCTACAACATATTATTATAAGGTTGTTGCAACTAGCTCGGCAGGAACTACAAACGGAAATACTATTTCGTTTACAACTCCTGTATCCGGAGGATCTACCTCATCATTACCATTAGTAACTTCAACAACACCTTCTGTAACCTCATCAACGACGGCTATTGGTGGTGGAAATGTTTCAAGTCAGGGAACTGCTTCTGTTACACAAAGAGGTGTTTGCTGGAATACAACCGGAAACCCCACTATAAATGACTTGCGTTCTATCAATGGTAGCGGAACAGGAAGTTATAGTGCAAATTTAACTGGCCTTCAGCCTAATACAACTTATTATGTTAGAGCGTATGCTACAAATACTTATGGAACTGCTTATGGGAATCAGGTTACAATCCATACGCCAGCTTCAAAGTCGATGCTAAGTGCACAACCGAATAACGAAGAATGGCAAGTTTACCCAAATCCAACAACCGGATTTGTTACATTCAACAATATAGAAGTTGGAGCAACTATTCGTGTTTATAGTATAGAGGGCAAGCTCTGTAAAACTTTTCAAATAAATAACAATGAAAATACAATAGACTTAACATCGTTTGAAAATGGTATATATTTACTCGAATATAGTGTGAATGATATTAAACAAACAAAGAAGATTGTAATTAGTAAATAATAAAATTTTATTGGTTAAATATTAAGTTTTAAGACGAAGAGGATGATATCAATCCTCTTTGTCTTATTTTTTTCGAAAATAAGATAGAATAAACCGAATATTGGCGGAAATAGTCCGTTGCTTAATAGTGCTTGTTTAGTAATATTTGATAATTATATCTTTGTTTTAGTTTTATACATCAATATTGGTGCGGCTTGAAACATGAAATTATTTAATAAAAATTGATTAGAAAATGTTGAGAATATTTAAGAAAATATCGATAAATAGATATTTGATAGTTATAATAATGGATATTTGTGCAATATCAAATATTTTTGGACAAATAGCATTAAATACTTCCGGTAATTCTCCTCATACGTCTGCAGCATTAGACATAGATTGGTCGAATAAAGGATTATTAATACCACGAGTAGCACTAACCAGCACTAATGATGCTAGTACAATTTCATCACCAGCAACGAGCTTAGTTGTTTACAATACAGCAACTACAAGCGACGTAGTACCTGGGTTTTATTATTGGAATGGCACAAAATGGGTGATGTTAGTGGGGTCAGACAAAGCTTGGATGCTTCTTGGTAATTCGGGCACAGTTGATGGAACAAATTTTATTGGAACTATCGATAATGTTCCTATTAATTTACGTGTTAATAATAATAAAGCCGGTAGAATTGCTTCTG
>JABUFC010000063.1 GCA_013314715.1 Bacteroidales bacterium
ATCCAAGCAAACTTTAAACTCTAATAATATTCAGCTTTTACCCAATCCGACTAATGATATTCTTGTTTTACAATCAAATGAAACTGAAAATTATTCTGTCGAGATTTACGACATAATGGGGCAATTAATAGCAAAAACCAATATCAATGCTAACGAAAATATTTCAGTAGGGCACTTAAAACGTGGTCTTTACATTTTTAAAATTTTTAATCAAAACGAATTAGTTCAAATACAAAAAATAGTTTTACAATGAGAAAAGTTTTATTCATATTATTACTATCTGTTTTTTTTTAGTGAATCATTTTATGCTAAAAAAGAAGAATTTTTAATGATCAAATTACAACCAGCTGATTCAATGGTAATGGATAGTTCTAAAAAAACAAATATTTATCCCGCTAATATATTTTATGAACTCTTAGGTTCATCTATTTTGATGTCATTGAACTATCAACAAACTCTGTTTTCAAGAAACAGATATAGTCTCGATTTTTTAACAGGAATAAATAATTTTGAGTATTCAGAATTTGATTTTGCCAACAGTCATTTTTTCTTTTTAAATAGATTTTCAAATAAATCGAGAAAATTCTTTTTTGAATTTGGGCCCGGTTTTAAGCTGGGAGGTTCTTTAGGTGAGAAAAAACTTGGTTATGATTTTTCATGGAATACTTCTATTATGAAAGTTTTCAACAATAATATATTTTTTAAAATTAATACCACTTTTTCATTAAGTTATCTTTATAAATTACCTGAGGACCCCAATAGTGAAGCAACCTTTTATTATGGATATGCATCATTCCCTTTGGGTTTATCTATTGGATATAGATTTAACAATAAATCGTTGTTAAATTCATCTTTTTATAATGAAGAGTTAACGTTACCGAAAAATTTAATAGGCATAAATTCTATAATGGGTTTAAGTTATGAAAGACTTTTATACAGTTTTAAAAACCATGGGTTATATTTATCTGTCAATCCAAATATTTATGTGTTCAAAAAGTATGATATTAGCAATAAATATGGGCACAACCTTTTTATGCGTAATTTTATTAATTATGTTCAACAAATAAATCCTGTTACTTCTACAGAATTTGGTGTGGGTCATATATATTATCATGAAAGATTCAGTATTTTTGATGAATTTTTTTACGAAAGCTCTCATCAAATTAGCTTAAATATGGGTCTTAGGGTTACTACAGCAAGGCGTTTTATTATGAAGTTTAATTATTCTCCATCTATTTGGGCTTCAAATTATAATTTTACTTATAACATCAATTATTTCTATTATAATTTGACTAATGGTTATAGAAGGTTTTTAATAGCTAATAAGTTTTTTATTACGTTTGGTTATATTTTTGGAAAATAAAACTTTTTTAAAAGTTGATATATAAAAATATAGCTGAATTTTAGTGAGAGGTTTTACCATCTACACAATAACAACGTAGTTTAAAAATTTGCCTCTTGACAATAAAAAAAATAAGTTTTATATTTGCAACAAATTAGTTTATCAACTTATGCGTTTTATTAGCCGATTTTTCATTCGTAAAGCCCTTCGGAATATATATGGGGGGGGGGCAATAGCCTTATTATCAATTAGTTATATGGCTTTAATGCCTGTTTGTATGCAAGCCCAAAATCAAATTCAATGTTCATCTCCTGGAAACTGTAATGGATGGTTATACCATAAAAATAAAATAGGTATAGGCTTTGGTTGGAGCGAAGCCTATGTACCCCGAACAACATTACACCTGCACGAGTTTAATTCTATTAACACTTATTTAAATATAACCAACCAAACGACAGGTTTTCCGGTTGGTAACCAAACCATCGGGATGTTTATCGGAATGACAGGCAACAAGGCAACCATCACTAATTTTCAGAACGATAACTTAGTATTGGCAACCGGCATCACCGAACATTTGGTAATAACACCGGCAGGAAATACCGGAATCGGCATCTCCACGCCTCAAAATGTATTGCACATTCACAAACCGATAGGCATAATAAATAATATAAACGGCGATGAAAATAAAATCACGTTGGCAACCAACATTTATGGCATACAAATAACGAACAATACCACCGGAACCGGTCAAAGTAGCGGCTTACTAATAGGCTTAGCCGCTAATGGCAATGCACGTATGGTACAACAGGGGCAGCAAAGCATATCGTTAGGTACCAACAATGTTGATATGTTAACGATAAATTCTTTGGGCAATATTGGTATTGGCACCACCAATCCAACCGCCAAGCTTCACACCAACGGCACAGTACGCATGGAAAATCTGACGGTAGCCACGCAAGCTACCAATGCACGCATTTTACTTATCGATTCACAAGGCAATGTGAGTCAGGCACAGCCAACGCTTATTGGCGATAATTTAGGCAACCATACCGCAACGCAAGATGTAAAACTCAACGACCATTGGCTAAGCAACGATGGCAGTGCACAAGGTATAAAAATAAGCAACCAAGGCGATGTATTGATATATGGCACCACCACTAATGGCACTAAAACATTTGAACAAAACAATGGTTTTGAGATAGTAACCCGTGGTCGCATACCCGAACGGCGAGGCATCAGTGTGGACGAAGATGCTAACGGCACGCCTGCCGGCAATGTAAACTTCTGGATACACAACTGGCAAAACCCTGCAGCCTTTAATTTTATGCGAAACGATGGTAATAATACGACAATAAAATTATGTTCTATAAATAAGAGTGGCGGTTTTTTTGTCTCAGGTAAAGTAGGAATAGGTACCGAACAGCCTGCCGAAAGGATGCATGTATATGAAAGTACTAATCAATCTGCATTTATAAGAGCTGAAAATCAAAGCGGTAACATAAGCATTGGCGTAGATGGTGCTCATGCAATAATTAACACAAGCCAGGATTTAATGATAAACTGGTATTCGAATAAAAATGTGATAGTCGGCGGTGAGCAAGGTGGTAATTTTTCAACTTTATATAATACATATTTAGCTGTGAATGGTGGTAAAGTTGGTATAGGTACAATAAATCCTCAGAACGAACTTGATGTGAATGGGACTATTCATTGCAAATTGTTTAAAGTAGATGTTACTGACTGGTACGATGAAGTATTTGACGAAAATTACAATTTAATGAGCATAAAAGAATTAAAAAATTTTGTAAAACAACATAAACATTTACCTGATATACCATCAGAAAAAGAGATATTGCAAAGTGGTTTAGATGTTGGAAAAATGAATTCGTTACTTTTAAAGAAAATAGAAGAGCTAACATTATATATTTTACAGTTAGAAAATGAAATTCGTCAAATTAAAAGTAAAGAAGAATAAATAATGAAAATATACATTATAATATTTATACTCTATTTATTTGTAATAAAAATTAGCGGACAGACTATTGAATATAGTTACGATGCTACTGGGAACAGAATTCTTAGGCAAATTATTACATTGCAATCTAATAATGTAGATAGCCTTTTAAGTGAACATTATTTTAACGATAAAAAAGATACAAGCAATAAATCAGTACATGATTATGCTGGAGAATACAAAATTAATATATTTCCCAATCCTGTAAATGCTAATTTGCATATAATTATAGAAAACTATACGGATAAGACAAATATTTCTTACACTCTTAACGATAATAATGGTAAACAAATAAAACATGAAGTTGTCTACAGTAAAATATTTAATATCGATTTTTTAAATTTTCCAGACGGGAATTATATATTAAATTTGTATATTAACAATGAAAAAAAAGAATATAAAATAATTAAAATTTAAAGTTATGAAAAAGTTAGTATCTATTTTTAGTTTATTTTTAGTAATGGCTTTTATTTATTCTGGTTGTCGCAAAGGCGAAGAAGACCCATGGTTGTCGTTAAGAAGTAGAAATCAGCGTTTGATAGGTAAATGGAAATTGGTAGAAGAAAAGAAGATTGATATTGATGAAAAAAATTATTATTATAATTACTTAAATAAAAACACACCTAAAACATTTTCAACTAATTATGAATATTCTAAAAATGAATTTTTGTTTGCAAATAACGAAGGCAATATAGCTACGTATTCTAAAAGTGGGTGGAAATCATTACTTTTACTTGGTGATACATTAAACATCAAAGATTCGATTTTAACCTTACAAGAAAATATTCAGGATTATAAAATTAAACAAACGGGTACTTATAGTTTTTTAATAGATATTAAAAAGGATCATACTTATGAAGCAACTGAAGAATGCAACTATACAAAAAGTGTAAATGTAACAGATAACAGCTTTGGCTATGAATATACTTGCAGTAATGGTTTAAATCAGACATATAATAACAGCAATAACCAAAATTATCAATACGATAATAAATATACTTCAACATATTCTGGCACATGGAAATGGGACGATAAAGACAAATTATTTATAGATATAGGTAAAATGAAAGGCAAAATAAAAAGATTATCGAATAATGAAATAATAATTGAATATACGAATGAATTAAACTTGGATCAATACGACTATTCAGACGAAATAGCTAATAATGCAGTAATATCAGAATGTGTAATAGATTATTATAATTCAATGGCAGTACAGCAATATGTTAATAAATACTTTTATTTGCCTAATAAAAAATTGTATCGTCATAAAACGTCAACATATGTATATCAGCGATGGGAACGTATAAAAGATTGATATTAGCCTTATTTTTGTTTTATAATAGTTTGAATGCACAGCCTCCGGTGCATGATATTCGTTTTGATTTAAACAATAATCAAAGTCATCTATCGAAGGAATATGTTGCACGCGAGCAAGTAGTATTTTATCCGGGTTATGAATTTAACGGATATACCGATGGCAAAATGATTGCTCGCATCGATCCTTCGCAAACTATACCAGTTCAGGTTATTCAAAATGCTGCTAATATACCACAAGTATCAAATTATACAATAAATACGAGTTTACCTGTTGGTGCTTTAAGTGGTATTCCATCTGTTTCGCCATCAGGTGCTGCTGTTTACGAAGTACCGCTCGATATTCCACCAGGCACCAAGAACTTGCAACCATCTGTTTCAATTGCATATAATAGTCAGGCAGGAATTGGAATTGCCGGATATGGATGGAATATTACAGGCATTTCTGCTGTTACCAGAACCAATAAAAATCTATATTACGATAATGTTGTTGAAGGTTTTGATTTTACTGCAAATGATGCACTGATGTTAGACGGTAAAAGACTTATAAAAACTGGCAATAATACTTACGTGATAGCAGATGGTTCCAACTACGAACAAATTCAATACTACCCACAGGGTAACTACTTTATTGTAAAAAATAAAGAAGGACTAACATACGAATATGGAAAAACAGATGATTCAAAATTAAATATTGAACCAAATAAAACTTTAGCATGGAACCTGAATAGAGTTTACGACTTACACGGGAATTATATTAACTACAAATATTACAATTTTAATAATCAGGAACAGTACATAGCAGAAATAGAATATACAGGTAACGAAAATAAGACACCATATAACCGAATACTTTTCTATTATGATGATAGAACTAATTACGACAATCAGCTTTATTACATCAAAGGGAATACACTTAAATTAAGTAAGATATTATCTAAAATTAAGGTAATATCATCCGGTAATTTATTTAAAGAATATTTATTTTCTTATTTTTACGATAATCATGCAATTAAACTTTCCGAAATAAAAATAAAAAATGCCGATGGACAATATTTAAATCCATTACGTTTTGATTATGGAATTAATAATTTTTTGTTTACAAGTAATTCTTATTCCTTAGATAATATATACCATATTACAGGAAATTTGATAAATTATGGAGATTTTAATGGAGATGGTTTTACAGACCTTATTCGTTTTTTATTTGTTAAAGTTAATAATTTTCATGTTTTAAGTAAACTGATTATATACTCAGGGAAAGATCAAAGCACTTTTGAATACGCTTTTAATACTCCCAATCAATACAATAATAGTATTGGTTTTATGTATGTATTTGATAAATATTATTCTTGGTTAAAATTAGGAGATTTTGACGGTGACGGTAAAACGGATATTTTAATTACAAAAGAAAGGTATTTTACTGATAATCAAAATCATTTAGATAAATATGTAATTGGTTTTCATATCTATGGTTTCAATGAAAATAATAATTTCGTTAAAAAGAAGGAAATTACTTTAAATAATGGTGAAACAGCATCCTATAGTTCACAATATATAAACGCTATTCAAAATCTTTTTGCTAAGCCAATAAAAGAATATAATTACTATACCGTAGGCGATTTTGATGGTGATGGAGCTAGTGATATTTTAATACCTTTGAAACAAAATTTACTGAATGGTCTTTGCAATACATTCCTTATTTGTCCGGCAAAAGATAAAATATATAATTTTCAGCCTTCTTCAAATAGCACCGATATTTTTAAAGAAATATTCGAATTTGGCGATAAAATTATCCCGCTTAATTTCAGAAATAGTGGAGGCAAACAACAATTAGCTGTCATTTATAATACACCAAAACCTATATCCATTTCCAATTATTCAAATAATCAGACTACCACTTATCAACCCTGTAGTCTCAGAGTATTTGAACTGGTACCTAACGATGTTCAACAGGGGACCATGTTTATGTTTGCTTCAAAAATTCTTTTAAATAACAATTTTTTCAACAAAGACCATATTATTTACGATCTGGGCGATTTTAATGGAGACGGATTGACAGATATTATTTATGGTATAAAAGAAGATATTAATGAAAATGAAATAAAATTTTATGTAAATATAGCATATTCTGCCGAGAACTTATTTAAGAATGAAGCATTCCAAACCTTTTTAACCGGAAAATCAGATGAACATACCTACAATATTAATCCATTCAATATTCTTGTAGGTAATTTTAATGGCGATAATCTATCGGATATTTTAACATTGTCTTTTATAATTAATGAAAACCCCATGAATGGTGTTCTTTATAAAACCATTAAATCAAAAATTTATTACTCAAAAGGAGCAAATCAGTTTACTTTTAATGACAATGTGTTTGTTATAAATAGTACACAATGCAGTTCTTCACAATTATTTATTTTTGATTCTAACTTACAATTTGTAGGAAACCTGAATAATGATAATAAATCAGATATATTGTTTTTAACAAATAGTTTTTATGAAAATCATTCAAAAGTTGATATATATACTTTAAAATCAATACCAGACCACCAATTCCACATTTTAGCTGCTGTTGATGGTTTTAAACGTTACACTTATTTTAATTATAGCTATACAACCGATGGAGTATATTCTTCCAGTGCCACTTTATTGGCAGATAAACAAAATTACTTCTTTCCATTTTATGTTGTAAGCGAATTAAAAACTTCAAATGGTTTAGGTAATGGTTTAAACACATTTAATTATGCATATAGAGCTATTAAGTATAACCGATCTCGCAAACAATTACTTGGCTTTTACGAAACAGAAATAACGGATGTGGCTGCTAACAGGAAAACAAAATCGTTAATGACTTTCAACAATAATTTACAGATGTTATTACCATATAAAACAATTACTTATGGTTTACCATCGAACAACATAATAGCAAGCAGCGAAAATCAAAACTATCAATTTAAGTTTGTACCCAATACCAACAATAAAGCTTATTTTGCTTATCCTGAAAATACTATTTTAAGTGATTATTTAAATTATACTCAACAAAAAAATACCTTTGCTTATGATAATGACTTCAATCTTACAGAACAATACACTTATATATACCCTCTTAATACTTCGCAATACGATAACGTTGTTCATAACACCTATCAATATATCGACCCCATTAATTTTGGTAAGCCAAGTCGTATATCACAAAAGCAAACAACAAATACATATAAAAACAATAGTCCTTTTACTCAAACATTTCTGTATTCATATAACAACAAGGGCGAAATAATTTCAGAACATGATGTAAATAAAAATATAACAACATTTTTCGAAGATTTTAATAATTTTGGTCTTCCCGAAAAAGTGCGAGCAACAACTCCCAGTGAATCGGATAGAACTTCGTATGTTAAATACGATGATTTTGGACGTTTTATTATTAAAAAAACTAATGCAATTGGTCATACCGAAACTCTTGAATATGACAACACGCTTGCTGCACTTATTAAGCATACCGATATTAATGGTAATTCAACAACTTACGAATACGATAAATGGGGAAGAATTGTAAAAGAAACTTATCCCGATGGACTTTCTAAATCGTATCAATATTTATGGAGCTTAGGTAACCCATACAACAATGTAGTTTACACTGTTGCATCGCAAATAACCGACGAAACACCTGTTTATACATACTACGATAAACTAAATCGTAATATTGCAACTAAATACAAAAATTATGGCAGCGACATTATGACATATACCGAATTTGATAATATGGGGCGAACAGTTAAAGAACTTGGACCATCTTTTCCGTTAAATTTGTTCGGAAATATTACTTTGCCGGATAACATATCATTTTATCAATATTATTCTCAAGGCGATCATCGCTTAAAAAGAAAACAATACATGTTTACACCACTTATATACAATTACAACCAACTTCAAACTACAGTAACTGATACGCTTGGTCGTTCGACCATTAATTATTACGATGCCGTTGGAAATGTTTTACAATCGGTTTTCCCTACTGGAAGTTTAGCAACTTTACAGTATAATAGTTTATTAAAGCCTATAAATATTGATGCTACAGGAGCACCAACAACCATGCAATACAATCATGCAGGCTATCAAACTCAATTATTTGATGCAAATGCAGGACCTACCAATTATGAATACAATGGCTTTGGCGAATTGAAAAAACAAACCAATGCTAACCAATATTCCGATATTCTGGATTACGATATACTTGGAAGACCTACAACAATTAATACCCACGAAGGAACCTATACAACCGAATACGTACAAAATGGTAATGGTATTGGCAAAGTAGCTAAACAAACAGCTCCCAATGGACATATTATTGAATACCAATACGATGAACTGGCTCGACCCTCCTACATAAAGCAAAAATACGAAGGTAATTACTATACCGCAAATTATACATATAACCAGCATGCAGATATTAATACATATACTTATCCAGATGGTTTTCAAATACAATATATATATAATAACGAACATGAACTAATTGGTATAAAAAGAACAGATAATAACAATATTATCTGGACATGTAACGAATATAATGCTTCAGGACAACCGCTTAAAATATATCTGGGTAACTCAAACAAAAAAATAGAATACCAATACGACACCTACAAAAGATTATCTTCAATAACCTGTGCTAACGATTTTCAATACACATATCAATGGGATATGCATACCGGTAACCTCATTTCACGCACTGACCATTATTACAATAATACCGAAACTTTTACTTACGACTTACTTGATAGACTTACAGGTTGGAACGTTAATAACAATTATCAACATACGGTTCAATACGACAATAAAGGCAATATAACCTATAAGTCTGATGCCGGAACTTTTCTGTATAACTTACCACAACCACACGCTATATCCGGTGTACAAAATGCACAAAATGCTGTTTTGTTTAATAAACAACAAATTGAATATACGTCGTTTAATCAACCGAAAAAGATTATAGAAACCGATTTGCAAAACAATGTACAGCATATTCTCGAATTAGAATATGGTTTTGACAAGCAACGCATAAAATCGCTTTACAAAATAAAAAACTTGCAAACAGGACAGGAAATTATAAAATGGACACGTTACTATTTTGGCGACTACGAAAAAGAAATAAACGAATACGGACAAACAACCGATTATTGCTATATTAAAGGACCAGCAGGAAATATTGCTATTATAGTAACCCGTAACGGACAGAAGAGCTTATACTACACACTAACCGACCATCTTGCTTCTATTGTAGCTATAATGGATGAACAGGGTAATATAATAGAACGAACCAGTTATGATCCGTGGGGAAGAATACGCAATGCAGGTACATGGCTTTACGATAATGCTCAGCCTCTTACTATCACTTACCGAGGCTTTACCATGCACGAGATGTTGCCCGAGTTTGGACTTATAAATATGAACGGTCGCCTATACGACCCCGCCCTTGCCCGCATGCTTAGCCCCGACAACTACGTGCCCGCTCCCCACAACCCACAAGCGTATAACAGATATAGCTATTGCCTGAACAACCCGCTGATGTACACGGATCCGAGCGGGGAGTTTATTTTTACAGCTTTACTAACACCGATTGGACTTACTCCAGTAGGGATGATACTTGATGCTGCATGTTGGGGTGGTGCTATTGATTTAGGAATACAGGGAATACAAATTGCAGCAGGAACAAGAGAAAATATTAATTGGGCTCAAGTTGGAGGAGCCGCAGTAACAGGTGCAGTATTTGGCGGAATGGGTCTTTTATCTCCGAGTTTTACAGTTAGTTCTACTAGCTTTATGAAAAATTTGCCTACTTATCTTGGTAAAGCTGGATGGGCGGGATTAACAGGAATAGCATCTTCTGGTGCAGGAATGTTAGCAACAGATATATTTGAAGGCGGTGGAATTGATTACTCTGGCGAAGATTATTTAAGAACAATGGGAACTGCTGGTGCTTTTTCTTTTGGGTTATCGTTTGCATCATCAATGTATGAATATGGTACATGGGATAGACTGTCTACTACAGATAAAATAACTAAAATTCAAAATAAATTTGGTTCAAATGTTCATTATATTTCTTCCCTTCCATATGATGGACTTTATACTGGTGGTAATAATTACGTAGAAATAGGACCATCAGCTCTTAATAAAGGTAAAGGATATGCCTTTTCAACAGCTAGACATGAGTTAAACCATCTTAGTGATTGGAATAAATACACAGCTGGTAAATTAACTATACCAACAAGACGAAGCCTTTTAGATCATTTTGAAATACGATCTTATAAACTTGAAATGCGGTATAATAGAGTTACCCAGGGCAATTATTTGGATTATATTGATTTTATTAAAACTAATCATGGATATAAAGGTTTTGGAACATTTCTTCCTAATCCATTTATGTATTACAATACAATATTTTAGCATTTAACCATAAAACAATTATGTGGCATCAAATATTAATATTAAACATGATTTGTCTTTTTTCAAGTTGTAAAACAAATAACGTGTTGCTATCAGAAAGTAATGGTGTTAAATTAACCATAAGCACGACAACTAATATCGTTTCTGATTCAATAAATGTTATGGTTTCTTTTGAGAATAATACGGATAATGATTTTTATTTTCTGAATAGGAATGAAGTTACTATTTCACAGAACAAAGCATATGCTTGGAATTTGGAAGTGCTATTTAAAGACACTGTTTTGATGATATCTCCAATATATTTTTTTTCAAAGATTAGCAAACCAACAAAGGATGACTATTTTCTTTTAAAAAGCGGAGAAAAATATACTTTTAATTTTAATGTTGATTTTAAAAAATTAGTACAAGATGCTTTAGAATTTGGCAATTTAAACAAATGCTATGGGAAGTATTCTATGAGATTAGTTTATAGAGATGAATTTTGTATTATAAAAAATTCCATAAGAAAACCAATAGAAAGCAATACAATAAAAGTACTTTATAAAGAATAGTTAAAAGCCCGGCATTGTTCGGGCTTTTTCATGCATTAAAAATTAACTTTCCCGTCCAACAAATCTTTCATGCGTTTTTCCGTGAGCATTAAAAAAATAATTAAAACAATTGCAGTTTTTGAAAAAATATTCTACCTTTACCCTTACAAAACCATCTATGCTACATCAGCCAAAAAATATTACGCTCACTTGTAACGAAGTGGTTGGTTATAATTGCAATAGTACAACTGCTTATCATTTTTTTCAGCATACAGCGATAAAAGAGCTTTACTATTGTTCAAACTTTAGCCTATACAACCCACAGGCGTATAACCGATAT
>JABUFC010000064.1 GCA_013314715.1 Bacteroidales bacterium
CTATGCAAAACTCCTTTTTCATCATTACGAACATATAGAAGCAATCTAAAAATTATTGAATAAAAAGATTGATTTTTTAATCGCATTAACGAATACTGTTGTTTTATTTTAGTTTTGCAAAGGTCTCAATCTTTATATTTGTTTTTGTATTGATACAAATAAATGAAGAACGAAATTATTATATATCAGAACGAAGATTCTTCCGTAAAAATTGAAGTCAGAATCGAGAATGATACCGTTTGGTTAAATATAGAACAAATAAGTAAATTATTTGGAAGAGATAGAACAGTCATCAATAGACATATAAATAATATATTTAAAGAGGGTGAATTAAAAAAAGAAGAGGTATGTGCATATTTTGCACACACCACTCAACATGGTGCACTTAAAGGTAAAGTACAAACAAAGAATTTAGAATATTACAATCTCGATGTAATAATTTCTGTTGGTTATAGAGTTAAATCCCAACGAGGAATCCAGTTTCGTATTTGGGCAAATAAAGTTTTAAAAGAATATTTGCTGAAGGGCTATGCAGTTAGTCAGCGTTTTGAGCGTATAGAGAACGATGTACACAACATAAAAAAAGAACTTGGAGAAATAAAGCTGCAACTTAATACTTCTTTAACACCAGCATATGGAATTTTCTATGACGGGCAAATTTTCGATGCGTATGCTTTTGTATCAGGAATTATAAAATCGGCAAAACAAAAGATAGTTTTAATTGATAATTACATTGACGAAAGTGTTTTGCTTTTACTATCAAAACGAGACAAAGACGTAAAGGCAACAGTATTCACTAAAAATATCTCTAAGCAATTGGAACTTGATGTTAAAAAGCACAATCAACAGTATTCTGAAATAGAAATTAAATTATTTGATAAATCTCACGACAGATTTCTAATTATTGACAACCAGATAGTCTATCACATCGGTGCTTCCATAAAGGATTTAGGGAAAAAATGGGTGGCTTTTTCTAAAATGGACATACAAAGTTTTGAAATATTACAAAAACTTTAGGCATAAAATAGTATGCAGACGATTTACATATAAAAGAATAATGAAATTTAATATTCACTTCAACAATAGTTATCTTAGCCTCTGGCTCAGCGTTGACCCGATGAGCGATAAGTATCCCAGCCTTAGCCCGTACAACTATACAGCGTGGAATCTATTTCTTTAATAACGAATGTACTGTTTTTCCGAATAAAGCCTAAGAAAGAGTGATGTAACATAAATATTTTTTAGATATTAACCTTTTACCTAGATTACACATTAGAAATGTGTAAACGATAAAATGCTTGTAATCAATTTCTAAATTTCTTGTCATTCTGAGCCTTTTGACTTGCCCGTCATTCTGAGCTTGTCGAATTGCCCGTCATTCTGAGCTTGTCGAAGAATGACCCCAATGCTCATTTCGGTTGTGTGTAGTGTAATACCTCGACAGGCTCGGTATGACGGTGGGTGTAGGGTTAATTACTATAAAAATATTACTATTTTTATTAGCCTGGCTGAATTTGTTTATTCATCTCACTTGGGTTTAATTTGAATGATTTTCATCATTTAATTACCCAACTCAAGAAATAATTATTTTTTTCAAACAACTTTTTCTATCTTTATATCGTCATTGTAAAAAATCATAATATGAAGATTATTTCTATTTTTATTTTTTCATTTTTTGTGGTTTATCTGAATGCACAGATTTACACAGGGAAAAATGCTACCAGCATCATTGAAAATGCTGAAAAAATAATGATAAAACAACCCAATACTTTTCCATCGTATATTGAATTTAGGAAAGATGTTGCAATCTCTATCGAACAATTGCTCCAGAAATGGCAAAAAGAATTTCAATTAGAATACCGCTTGCTATATAAAGAAAAAGATCAACTAGGTTATGAGCATATTAAGTATCAGCAAACAGTCAATCAAATACCTATAGAGTGGGCAACTTTTACTTTTCATGTAAAAAATCAAAGCGTTGTATCATTTAGCGGAAATCTATATAAAAACATCATCGTTGATGAAAAGACTTCGATTCTTTCTTTTACTGAAGCCTTAGAAATAGCTAAAAATATTCACCATGCGCAGCTATATATGTGGGAAGATGCTAACGAAGAAACACTTCTAAAAAAAATGCAAAAAAATGAACAAGCAACTTACTTTCCGAGCGAACAAAAAGTTTGGTTTGCTTCGAATAACAAATTAGAATTAGCTTATAAAATTACGCTTTATTCAAAGTTCCCATTATCTAAAAAAGATTATTACATCAGTGCCCAATCGGGTAGTGTATTAAAACAGATAGATAAAATTCAAACCACCGATGTGCCGGGTACAGCCGTAACTCGATACAGTGGAACACAAACCATTACAACCGATTCTTACAATGGATCTTATCGTTTGCACGAATCGGTAAGAGGCAATGGCATATTTACTTACAACATGCAAATGACAGCCGACTATGGATCTGCTGTCGATTTTACCGATGCCGATAATTATTGGAACAACGTAAATGCACAACAAGACGAAGTTGCTACCGATGCACATTGGGCTACCGAAAAATATTACGATTATTTGTTTAATAATTTTGGCAGAAACAGTATCGACAACAATGGTTTTGCGTTATATAATTATGTACATGCCGATTTAACTGCATTTGGAATGTCGAGCAATGTCAATGCTTTTTGGGATGGTCAGCGTATGACTTATGGAGATGGAAATTCTACCTACTCGCCTTTAACAACAGTAGATATTACCTGTCATGAAATTACTCATGGATTAACAGAATTAACCGCCAATTTAGTGTATGCCGACGAATCGGGTGCATTAAACGAAGGCTTTAGCGATATTTTTGGTACTGTAGTTGAATTTTATGCAAAACCTTCTCAAGCCAATTGGACCATAGGCGAAGATATTGGCGCCGCTTTCCGTTCAATGGCCAATCCCAATACATATAACGATCCCGATACTTATCAAGGAACCTATTGGGATTTTAATAATGAAGTGCATCAAAACTCTACCGTGTTAAGCCATTGGTTTTATCTAGTTTCGCAGGGCGGAAGTGGCACCAACGATATAGGCAATGCTTATTCTGTAAATGGCATTGGTATCGAAAATGCAGCAAAAATCGCGTACCGGATGTTGGTATATTATTTATCTCCTAATGCTACTTATTCCGATGCGCGTTTTTATGCCATTGTAGCCGCTGCTGATTTATTTGGATCCTGCTCGCCCGAAGTCGAAACCGTTACCAATGCTATGTATGCAGTGGGAGTGGGTCAAGCTTATCAGCCCAATGTGGTGGCCGATTTTTCAGCTTCGGTCACACAAACTTGTCAGGCACCATTTACAGTTCAATTTATCAATAATTCTTTAAATGGCTCAACTTTCTATTGGGATTTTGGCGATGGAACAACAAGCACCGATATCAACCCACAACATACCTATTTAATAAATGGCGAATTTTCTGTTCAGTTAATGGTAGATGGAGGAGCTTGTGGCAGCGATACTATAATTAAAAGTAATTATATTTCTATTAATCCACAAAATCCTTGCATTGTAATTATGCCTTTAAATGGAACGAGTGCTAATATTAACTCGTGTACAGGTACTTTATACGATGGGGGTGGACCTACCGGAAATTATATTGATAATGCCGATGCCATAGTTACTATTGCTCCATCTGGAGCCAATAGCATAACGTTGTCGTTTAATGTTTTTGATATAGAACCGGGTAGTGGTAGTTATTGCGATTACGATTATGTTGAAATTTTTGATGGACCTAGTACATCAAGTCCATCTTTAGGAAGATATTGCAATACCACTGGAGCACCGTCAACCATTACTTCAACAGGAGGGAGCTTAACTATTTTACTGCATTCAGACCCCGGAGTAAATAAGGCAGGTTTTGAAGCTACATGGACATGCGAAATACTAAATACTGCACCGGTAGCACAATTTAATATACAAGCCTTGAATCAATGTTCTGGTATTGTAATGTTTATGGATCAATCGTTGCATAGTCCAACTTCGTGGCTTTGGAATTTTGGAGATGGAACTACCTCTACACAACAAAACCCAACTCACGAGTATTTAAACAACGGCGATTACGATGTTCAATTGATTGTATCGAATATGTATGGTAGCGATACCATTCTCTATAATAATATTGTAACTATTGCAAGACCCGAAACACCTATAGTGTGGGGTGATACCATTTGCTATAACGAATCGGCAATGCTCATATCGAACGGCAGCGGAACTCAATTATGGTATTCCAATAGTAACGATACAATACCTGTTTTTGCAGGTGATACGCTTTATACTCCCTTATTAAATCAAACTACTACTTTTTGGGTACAAAATGCTCATCTTAATCCATCACAATATGTAGGAGATAATCGATATAATTCAGACGGTGGATATTATAATAATTCAACACAACATTACATTGTATTCGACTGCTTTACCGAATGTAAATTGGTTTCGGTTTTTGTTAATGCAGGATCAGCCGGCAACAGAACGATTACTCTAAATAATTCACAAGGCAATGTGTTGCAAAGTAAAACGGTTTACATACCTGCCGATACATCAAGAGTTATATTGAATTTTGATTTACCAGTACAAAACGATTTAAGATTGATGGGACCACCCAACCCTAATTTATGGAGAAATAATAATTTAGTTGCTTTTTATCCTTACGAATTACCTGGTATTTTAACCTTAAAATCGAGTAGTGTTCAAAATAACCCAACCGGTTATTATTATTTCTTTTATAACTGGGAAGTAAAATTGCCCGATTGTTACAGCGCAAAAGTTCCTGTTGTGGCATACGTAGATAATTGCAATGCTATGTCATTGGTTCAAATAAAAAATTATAATGTATTTCCTAATCCGGCTAACGATTTTATAAATTTTCAATGGAATAGTGAAATGAATATTAAAGCCATATCGTTGAGCGATGAATTAAGAAGAACGTACCCGATTACACTTATTAATAATGACAATAATTACAAAATTAATGTAAGTCATCTGTCCAATGGTATTTACTTTTTACAACTAGCGAATGATAAAATTAAGTATGTAACTAAGATTTGTATCAATCATTAGTCCTATTTTGTAATTTGTTTATCAAAAAAATGATTTGTGTCAACAATATAAGGCGTTGACAATAAGAAAGATATATTTATTTTAAAATAATAACAATCTGTAATTAATTCATTTTATTGACTTTTTTCATTAAATGCCGTAACCTTGTTTAAATTTTTATCGTAAAAGTACGTGTTACATAAAAAAATATATGAATACAATAAAATAATAAATAACTAAACCAAATCGTTATGAAAAAAGTTAGCTACTTTCTTTTGGGGTTGATGTTTGCTTTACTTTATACGGTACAAGCATATGCACAACCAAGTAAAGGAGGAACTCCTCCTAGTTTCTCCATTCAATCGTCAACCGATGTTTACGAAGAAAAAATCGTAGAACCTATCGATGTCGATAAAGCGATACAAGAAGACGCAACTCGAGGTGGTGTATTATGGGCAGGGCGTTCAATACCGGTTGATTTTAATATGTCAAACTCTGGTACATGGACCGTAATGCCTGATGGTACTAAAATTTGGCGATTAAAAATAACGACTACAGGAGCCAAGGCATTGGCACTTGCTTACGACCATTTTTATATTCCCAAAGGTGGTAAGCTTTTTATTTATAATGAATACAGAACACAAGTGTTAGGCGCATACGACGAAACAACTAATCCAAGTGGAGGACTTTTTTCAACAGAGCTTGTTCAAGGTTCTATAATTAATATTGAATATGTCGCTCCTAAAGAACTCCCTTTTAAAGCAGAAAAAAATAAATTTAATGCTAAAATAGAGGGCGATAAAATATCTACTACAGATTTAACCATAAAATCTGATAAACCTAATATTGAAATTTCTGAACTTGTTTATGTATATCGCGATGTTCCTTTTCTTGATCGGTATGATATAACCAAACAAACAGGATTTGGTGCTTCTGGCAGTTGCGAAGTAAATGTTAATTGTTCTCCCGAAGGAGATAATTGGCAGACCGAAAAAAGGGGCGTAGCCGAAATATGGTTAAAAAATGGAACAAGTTGGGGATGGTGTACAGGAGGTTTAGTTAATACTACCAATAATAGTGGAATTCCATATTTTCTTACAGCCGACCATTGTCATGGTTTGCCCGATGCCGGCGAACCGTATGCTTCTGCTGCTGATATGAATCAATGGCAGTTTTATTTTAACTACGAATCAGCAACTTGCTCCAATCCTGGTACAGAACCCGCATATAACACTATTACGGGTTGCACATTAAAAGCATGTAGCCCTTTGAATGGTGGCTCAGATTTTTGCTTGGTTCAATTAAATACAGCACCCCCTCAATCCTATCATCCTTATTACAACGGATGGGATAGAACCAATACTGCAGCGACCAGTGGGGTTGGTATTCATCACCCTGCCGGAGACATTAAGAAAATTTCTACTTTTACAGCATCAGCAACCTCTGCTACATTTAATGGTGGAACAGGAATGGTTTCTGCAACCAATGCTGAGTGGAATGTTTTATTTGTCGCTACTACCAATGGACATGGCGTTGTAGAAGGTGGGTCATCGGGTTCTCCTTTGTTTAATCAAAGTAAAAGAGTCGTAGGACAATTGTCGGGAGGTAGTTCTTCTTGTACTAATCTTTCAGGTTCTAATTTATATGGTAAATTCTGGTACGATTGGGATCAAACACCTGGAGGAACTGCTACACAGTTAAAAACATGGTTAGACCCCGTTAATTCAGGCGTTACAACCGTTAACGGTTATGACCCTTTTGCTGGTTATCCTGATTTTTATGCAACACCAACTACTATATACGAAGGGGGCTCTGTAAATTTTACCGATATTACCAATGGAGCTACTTCATGGTATTGGCAATTTGAAGGTGGTTCTCCAGCCACTTCTACTGCTCAAAACCCTACTAAAATCGTATATTATCAGCAAGGTACGTATAGAGTTTCATTAACAACAACAACGCCTGTAGCAGGAACCCAAACTATCGAAAAAGTTGGATATATTACCGTATTGCCAGGTTCACCAAATGTAACTATTTGGTGCGACGACTTTTCTGACCCTGCTAAATGGTCGATTATAAATCACTCAGGGGCAGCCAATCAAGTTTGGCAAATAACAGCCAATGCTCCAGTAGGTTCTTATAGTTCCACAAACCCCGGAAAAGTGAATTCTACATCGGGAGGAAATTATGCACTATTCGATTCAGATGGTATTACATCAACCAATGTTGAACAATGGTCGAGCGTTCAAACAACCACCGGTGTAAATTGCACAAATTACGGTCAAGTTATTCTTAAATTTACTGAAGCTTATACAAAATTTTATGATAGCACCTTATTATATGTAAGTACCGATAATTTTGCTACTTCAACCAGATATGTATTACATGAAGGGTTTGCGAATAATCAATCTGTTGGAAATGCTAATAATTATACCGTTGATATATCAGCTGCGGCCGCAGGATAGTCAAATGTAAGAATTCGATTTACGTTTAGAAGTACCCCTTCTACTATGGGATCAAATGCAGGTTGGGGATATGCCTGGGGAATTGATGATGTTTGTATGGAGGGAACTCTACCAGGTCATAGTTTGCCAGTACCTGACTTTACGGCTACTACAAGCAGAAAAATTACCACAGGACAAAGTGTAAGCTTCCAAGATTTATCACAAAATGCTACATCGTGGTATTGGGAGTTTGAAGGAGGCTCACCCTCTACATCAACATCACAAAATCCTACCAATATTGTATATAATAACGAAGGATATTTTAAAGTAACGTTAACGGCAACTAACCAAAATGGTTCAGTAACAAAGACAAAAACAGATTATATTCATGTCTTTTATAATTGTAGTTACGATTCTAATGTTCAAGACGATGATGATGCTTCGTATTATCTTGCTAATGGAACTTCTTATGCCGGAGGTTATACTCCCGGTCAGAATACGGTTGGTGTTACCAAATATGCCGATAAATTTACCATTGGTAATTTAACAGGAAAAGTTAAATCGCTTGCTGTTGCTGTGGCTATGGCAAGAGTTGTAAATGGAACTACCAATGTTCGCTTTACCATTTGGGACGATAATGCCGGTGTTCCTGGTACTGTTTTAGGATTTAAAGATGTGGCAGTTAAAGATTTAATTCAAGGTTATATCAATCATATCGAATTTCAGCCTGTTTCAGTAGGAAGCACTTTCTTCGCTGGTTTCGAATTACCATCGCCTGCTGCTGGACTAGATACATTTGCATGTTATTTGGCAAATGGAGGTGTGGGGAGAACCAATACTGCATATTGCTACAATGGAACGAATTGGGTTACTTATGAGTCTAAGTTTGGTATAAATGGATCATTATATATACTTCCCGAATTTTGTTACAATGTTCCTTCTTCAAGTTTGCCGGTTGCCGATTTTGCTGCTAGTCGAACACAAATAACTCCTGGGACAACTATTAGCTTTATTGATCAAACAACTGGTGGCACCGCTCCTACATCATGGTCTTGGTCATTTCCCGGCACAGGAGTTACTCCTGCTTCTTCCACTGTTCAGAACCCACCATCGGTTACTTATGCTAATGCAGGCTTATATGATGTAAGTTTAACAGCAACTAATTCTAATGGTTCCGATCAGGAAATTAAAGGTGGTTATATTCATGTAGCACCAGTTTCAAATATTGTTTATTGGAATTTCCCCAATAACCCTGATAATGCTACGGCTGATGGAGGTATTACTCCTAATTTAACTGCAACTATTACAAATTGGGGGGCACCAACTGCTCAAACTTATGCTACTGAGGGGGCTACTTCTCGTTGTGCAAGTACAACTAAATGGGACCAAACCAATTATAATAATAATTCAGGAACTTACGCTTGGTCAGTTACATTTACTACTCAGGGTTATACTAATATTAAACTTTCATCGAAACAAGCCGCTGGTTCTACGGACTCTCCTAGAGATTTTTCAGTATATTATTCAGTTAATGGTGGCGATTTTCAATTTTTAGCCGATGTGCCTCCTATGACAACCGCTAATAATTGGACTCAAGGAGTATTAAATAATGTTCAAATGCCTCCAGATTGCGATAATGCCGAATCCATTGAAGTGGTTTGGTATCAGACATCATTAACCAATGCTGCCGGTGGAACCGTTACGAATGCTGCATCAACTTCACTTATAGATGATATTTATATTACAGGTCAACAATGTAATACCTTGCCTGCTGCAGCTGGAACAATTACAGGACCTGCTACTGTTTGCCAGGGGGCTTCAGCTACCTATTCAGTTCCAACAATCACAGGAGCTTCTTCATATGTTTGGACTGTTCCAACAGGTGCAACCATTACATCCGGACAATATACCAATACCGTAACAGTTCAGTTTGCACAAGATCAACAAGCAGGAAATATTTCTGTTTATGGAGAAAATATGTGTGGCGTCGGAACTGCTTCAACCAAAGCTATTACTTTCAATCCGGTACCTGCCCGTCCTGGACCTATTTCTGGTAATCAGTCATTATTAAATGGTCAAACAGGTGTTGTTTACTCAGTGCCTGCTGTACCAGGAGCTACAAGTTATACCTGGACGTTACCCGGTTTCTTGACTATTACATCTGGGGCTAATACCAATTCTATAACAACAAGTGTTACTTGTCCGGGCGATTATGCAAATATGACCGTTCATGCTAATAATGCATGTGGAGCAAGTTTAGAATCATATGCATATACGGTGGGAGTTATTTGTAATCCTCCTTCTGTTGATTTTATGGCTGATAATACAAATGTTGTTGCCGGAACAACAGTTAATTTTTACGACTTGAGCTTTGATTATCCTACTTCATGGTCATGGTCATTTCCTGGTGGTACACCAGCAACATCGACCGCTAAAAATCCATCTGTTGTTTATAATACACCCGGAGTTTATGATGTTACTTTAACAGCAACCAATACAGTTGGTAATAGTACCTTAACCAAAACGGGTTATATTGTTGTTTCTCCTGCTCCTGTTGCATTGGTTTATTGGAATTTCCCTAATAATCCCGATAATGCAACTGCAGATGGCGGTATTGCTGCTAATTTAACTAAAACAATTACAGTTGGTGGTGGAGTAAATGCTCCAACATTTGGAACTGCTGGTGCAACAACACAATGTGCTTCGGCAACTAATTGGGCAAGTGGTGCCAATACAAAATATTGGCAAGTAAGTTTTACAACAACTGGATACGAATCAATTAAGGTATCATCTAAGATGACCGGAAACAATGCTCAGTCTCCTAGAGATTTTAAACTTCAATATAGTATTGATGGCTCCAACTTTACTGATGTTACAGGTGCTACCATGACATTAAGTTTAAATAATTGGACAAGTTCATCGGCTAACTTAAATAATGTTGTATTACCTGCAGCATGTAATAATCAGGCAACTGTTTATTTAAGATGGTTAAATACCTCAACAGTAGGTATTGGTGGTGGAGCAATAGGTACTGCAAGAGCTTGTTTAATTGATGATATTATTGTAATGGGAACTCCTTTGGCACCACCTATAGCTAATTTTACAGGTTCACCTACAACTATATGTGCTGGCCAATCCGTTTCCTTTACGGATGCTTCTTTAAATAGTCCGTCTTCATGGTCATGGTCATTTCCTGGTGGTACTCCCGCTACTTCTACAGCTCAAAATCCAACTGTTACATATAATACACCAGGTACCTATAATGTTAGTTTAACGGTTACTAATATTTCTGGGTCTGATACCAAAACAATAACGGGATATATTACAGTAAATGCTGCTCCTACAGCTGCGATAACCCCTGCAAGTGCAAGCATCTGTGCCGGTGGTAGCACCACCTTAACCGCCAGTGGTGGCAGCAACTACAACTGGAGTACCGGTGCAACGACCGCCGCTGTAACCGTAAACCCAGCTTCAACAACGACTTATACGGTAACTGTAACCAACGCTGCCGGTTGTACCGTAACCGCCAATGCAACGGTAACGGTCAATGCTTTACCGACAGCCGCGATAACTCCTGCAAGTGCAAGCATCTGTGCCGGTGGTAGCACCACCTTAACCGCTAGTGGTGGCAGCAGCTACAACTGGAGTACCGGTGCAACGACCGCCGCTGTAACCGTAAACCCAGCTTCAACAACGACTTATACAGTAACTGTAACCAATGCTGCTGGTTGTACCGCAACCGCCAATGCAACGGTAACGGTCAATGCTTTACCGACAGCTGCGATAACCCCTGCAAGTGCAAGCATCTGTGCCGGTGGTAGCACCACCTTAACCGCCAGTGGTGGCAGCAGCTACAATTGGAGTACCGGTGCAACGACCGCCGCTGTAACCGTAAATCCAGCTTCAACAACGACTTATACGGTAACTGTAACCAACGCTGCCGGTTGTACTGCAACCGCCAATGCAACGGTAACGGTCAATGCTTTACCGACAGC
>JABUFC010000065.1 GCA_013314715.1 Bacteroidales bacterium
TTAAGAAAATGAGGTGCATTGCCCCATTGAATGTTGCTAAATGATCCTTGTGGGTTATTTCCATTTCCAACCGCTAACACAACTAAGCCAAGATTATTTGTAGTAGCTGTTTGTGTTTCGCTGTAAATGACATTTCCGTTAGCATTGTTTTCTACTATACTAAATCGGAAGGCTACATTTTGGTTAGGCAAAACATTGCCTTGTGCATCGCGCACAACAGCCTGATACGAAAAACTCTGTGGCACTTGAGCCATAAGAGTAGAAATTTGAAAAGTAAAAAGAAGTAACCACAAAGTTTTGTTTTTAATCTTTTTAACATTGTTTTTCATGTATAATTATTTTTTAATTTTTAAATTAAGGTCACATGGAATACGCCATTCGAATAAAGAGCAAGGCTTATTTGTGAGTGATAATTTCATTTTCGGTTGCTGTGAATTTATTCTCATGGCTATTTCATAGTAGTAATAATTTTTAATACAAAGATAATTTAAAAATATAAAATAGCAAATTTATATTTATAATATAAAATTCAGAAAATAAGCTATATAGATACGATTTGTTAATAAATTACCACGAAATGTTAATAAAAAAAATGCAAAATTGATTAAAGCGAAGAATTGATATTAATCAATTATGTAATTATCAATAAAGTTTACACTTTTTGATATTAATTTGTACATAATTTCATCTTCTTGAATAAATTGAACTTCTTTTCGATACGAATGGATTAATTTTTCTAATATAGGACTAGTTTTTAATGGCCGACGAAATTCAAGTGCTTGTGCTGCATTGAAAAGTTCTATTGCTAATATTCGTTTGGTATTTTGTGCTACTTTAAATGCTTTAGTTGCAGCATTGGCTCCCATGCTCACATGATCTTCTTGTCCTTGAGATGATTCTATGCTATCGACCGAGGCTGGAGTACAAAGCTGCTTGTTTTGGCTAACGATAGATGCCGCCGTGTATTGAGGGATCATGAAGCCAGAATTCAAACCAGGATGTGCAACTAAAAATGGGGGCAGTCCTCTTTTACCGCTAATAAGCTGATAGGTTCGGCGTTCGGAAATATTGCCCAGTTCAGCTAAAGCTATACTTAAGTTATCGAGCGATAGGGCTAAAGGTTGACCATGAAAATTACCGGCAGATATAATTAAATCTTCATCGGGGAAAATGGTTGGGTTGTCCGTTACAGCATTTATTTCACAATAGATGACGTTTGCAACATAGTTGATGGTATCTTTTGAGGCACCATGTACTTGTGGAATGCAACGGAATGAATAAGGATCTTGTACGTGTTTTTTGGGTTGTTTTATAATTTCGCTATCTTCAAGTAATTTTCTAAAATGCTGTGCGGTATCAATTTGTCCTTGATGAGGTCGAATGGTTTGTATAAGTGGATGAAAGGGTTCTATGCGGCCATCGAATGCATCTAATGATAAAGCACCAATAATATCGGCAAATTTTGATATTTTAAATGCTTCTAAAACAGTCATAACAGCATATGCTGCCATGAATTGAGTTCCATTTAGTAAAGCTAAGCCCTCTTTTGATTGCAATTCAATGGGATGCCAGTTTAATTTGCGAAAAACTTCTTCGGTTGAACATTTATGACCATTGTAATATACTTCACCCAATCCAAGTAAAGGTAAAGATAAATGGGCCAATGGTGCCAAATCGCCCGATGCACCTAATGACCCTTGTTGATAAACAACGGGGAAAATATTATGGTTAAACATATCAACCAAACGTTGTACAGTTATTAGTTGAACGCCACTATGCCCTTGTGCTAACGATTGAATTTTTAATAATAGCATGAGCTTTACTATTTCTTGTGGCACTTCATCGCCTATACCGCATGCATGCGACATTACAAGATTTTTTTGTAGAGTGGCTAGTTCATTATGCGAAATACTTACATTGCATAAAGCACCAAATCCGGTAGTAACACCATATATTGGAGTCGGATCATTCTTTATTTTATTATCTAAATATTGTCTGCAATGATTTATTTTTTTTATTGCATTTTCTGATAGTGCAATTTGAATATTATTTTTTAAAATTCTTTCTATTGTTTCAAAGTTTAACGGTTGAGACGAAATATAATATACTTCCATAAATTATAATTTTAGTTAATTATTTAATAAAAAAGGAAAAAATAACTAAGTTATCTCTTTATTAAAAAAGACTTGTGCGATTTAGCTTTATCAAATATTGTAACAAAGAAGTCATTCAATGTAATTGATTATATGGCAAAAATAAATATTTATTTTTTTAAATAGAATGATTTTTTGCAGTTTCAAAATAATAGGAAGTAATTATTTTTTTAGGTAGTTAAAATATTGGTTAAGAATTTCTTCAGCGGCAGCAATAGAGCTTATTTGGTGTTTAACAACTTTTTGTTCCATTTCGGGTAAAATTTGTTGAATGACGGGTGTATTGTAAAAATGTTCTTTTAATAAGTCAGTTATCGTTTCGAACATCCAGTATTTAGCTTGCGATCGACGACGTATATCGAAATATTGATTATTTTTTACAAATGCAAAATATTGTTCTAATGTTTCCCAAATATTATTCATGCCAAATCCAGTTAATGAAGAGCAAGTTAATACTTTGGGTTTCCAACCCGATTCGGGTAGGGGCAAATATTGCAAGGCATTTTTATATTCACGAGCAGCTACTTCACATTTACGTTGATTAATGCCATCGGCTTTGGTTATGGCTATAATGTCGGACATTTCCATGATACCACGTTTGATCCCCTGCAATTCATCGCCAGCGCCGGCAAGCATAAGTAGCAAAAAAACATCAACCATACTATGTACAACTGTTTCGGATTGACCAACGCCAACTGTTTCAATAAAAATAACATTAAAACCGGCAGCTTCGCATAAAATAATCGATTCGCGAGTTCGGCGGGCAACGCCACCCAAATTACAGCCCGAAGGGCTTGGACGTATAAAAGCATTTGGTTGGGTAGAGAGATGCTCCATACGGGTTTTATCGCCTAATATGCTGCCACCACTACGTTCGCTACTTGGATCAATAGCCAAAACAGCAAGTTTATAACCTTTTTCAATTATAATATTACCAAACGATTCAATAAAGGTACTTTTTCCGACGCCAGGAATGCCTGTAATACCAATGCGGATTGAATTGCCCGATAATGGCAAACAACCTTCAACGATTTGACGAGCTAAAGTTCGATGTTCTGGTAAAGTACTTTCAATTAAGGTTATGGCTTTACTTAAAATTGTTCTGTTTCCACTTTTTATGCCTTCAATATAATCATTGAGAGTAAGAATCTTTTTTTTTCTCGATAATTGGTTAAGGTTAGGATTTAGATTAGGAGGTTGTTCAATGCCTTCCTGAACCTTTAGAGCACTATGGGTGTCTTTTTTTTTCATTTATTCGGCAGAAACTGTTGAATTTTGAAGTTGTATAGCAAATTGTTTTCCTGCTTCTACATAGGGGCTATCGTCAAAAAGACTGAACTTACTTATTAAACCATCATTTAAAAGTTTAAATTTAAGTTGGCCGGCTGTAGCATTGATGATTTTAGCTGCTTCGCCACTCCATCCAAAACTGCCAAACGACATAAAAAGTTTTCCTTTGTCGCGAATAGGATTAACTACAGCAAACAATCGATAAACGGGCAATAGTGTATTTTGGTTGATGGTGGGAGAGCCTATCATTAGCCCATCAGCTAAAGTTAATAAAGAGTCTATTTCGCCTAATTCCATTTTTTCAATGTCGGCAAGAATAACTTTTATTTGGTCAATGCTTTGGGCACCTTTTGCTAATGCTTCTGCCATTTTTTTTGTGTAACCATATGCTGAAATGTAAGTAATAACCAATGTTTTTTGTTGATGCTCTGTTTGTGATAGATATTCTTTAGCGTAACGTTCGCTAAGTTCTACTTTTTCTTTCCAAGTTTGACGTAAGATAGGTCCATGTCCAGTACAGATAGCAGCTATTTCGAGCGGTTTTATTTTTTCAATGGCTTTTAGCATAAATTTGCTATAAGGCTTTAAAATTACATCAAAATAATATTTGAAAGCGTCGTCGTATTCGGGAACAAGATCATCGAAAACATTTTCGTGGCAAAAATGGGCTCCAAATGAATCGCAGGTAAATAAAAGTTTGTCTTCTACTAAATAGGTATAAATTGAATCTGGCCAATGTAAATTAGGGGCTGCAATAAATTTTAAGGTTTTATTGCCAAGTGATAGCGTGTCGCCATCTTTTACTGTTAACGATTTGAAAGGTATATCGACCATATCTTGTAAGTAACGTATGGCATTCCCACTCCCCACTACGGTTGCATTGGGAGCTATACGCAATAAGTGACGTAAACTACCGGAATGGTCGGGTTCGGTGTGGTCTAAAATGATGTAGCTTATTTCTTCTGGATTACATACAGCTTTTACTTTAGCTAAGTATTCGTCTTTAAATTTTTCTTTGGCAGTTTCGATAATTGTTTTTTTTTCGGCGTCGATAAAATATGAATTGTATGTTGTACCGTATTGAGTTTCCATTACGATATCGAAAGTAACAATATCGTAATCTAAAATGCCGATCCATTTAACATCCTGATTGACAGGTATTATATAATTATTGCTCATAATATTATATTTTTTTCAAAAATACTGAACAAAGTTAAAAATAATGCTGATGTTCGTCAATGATGTTTTTATTTATTTTTTGGATAAAAGCTTTTACAAACGTTGTACATTTCGAATTGAGAGCGAAAAGCTGGCTCGTCATCTTTTTTTATGATTTTATTTGATAAATGAAAATCAACGGTTCGAGCTTTTACATTATCCTTCCAGGAGCATTCAAAAATGGCTTTTATCTGATTTTGAATTTGCTTATCGTAAATAGGCGATAAAACCTCAAAACGTGTATCTAAATTTCGGGGCATTAAATCGGCTGAACCAATGAAATATTTAGGATTTTGGTCATTGCAAAAAATATAAATACGGCTATGTTCGAGGTAATAATCAACAATCGTTTTTATCTCGATATTTTTGTGTTTTAAATTTGTAATAGAACACATCGCTCTAACATTAAGACGAATTTTAACACCCGATTCAGCTGCTTTGTATAATAAATCAATTATTTTGTAATCAGTTAAGTTATTTATTTTAATATCAATATATGCATTTTTTTTATTTTGAGCATTTTTAATTTCGTTTTTTATTAAACGCTCAATTTTTTGTCGCATATTGATGGGTGAAACAAATAAATGAAGGAAATTTTTTTTGTTAAAGTTATTTCTTAAAATTTCAAAAAATTGTTTACCTTCTTTTACAAGTTTAATATTCGAAGTAATAAGCATTAAATCGGTATATGTTCGGGCTGTTTGTCCATTAAAATTTCCTGTACTAATGCAAATAATATCATTAAGATTTGATTTTTTATGAAATTCTATTAAGCAAATTTTAGCATGAACTTTAAAACCAGGGACACCCAAATATACTTTTACATTTTCATCGGTAAGTTTATTGGCATAATTGATGTTGTTTTTTTCGTCGAATCGGGCTTGAATTTCCATAAATGCTGTAACATCTTTACCATTTTTTGAAGCATTAATAAGTGCGTTTACAACACTTGATGGATTGGCAAGCCGATATAAAGTTATGGAAATAGATTTTACCAAAGGACAAATAGAGGCTTCGCGAAGTAAATCGATAAAATGATTGAAGGAATGATAGGGAAAATGTAGTAAAATATCGTTATTTTGAGCTTTTTCAATAACCGGTTCTTTTATGTTTAAAAGTGGATGTGGAATGGTAGCAGGTGGATTAGTAGAAGGGAGATTAAAGCTTGGAAATTTTAATAGGTCTTTGAAATTATGATAACGTTCTCCAGGTATTATAGTGTCGTTCTTGTCTATATTCAATTTTTTTGTTAATATTTTTAACATCGACGGGGGCATATCGGCATCGAAAATAAATCGAACCGGATCGGCTGATTTTCTTTGTTGTAAACCTTTAAGGATTTTGTCAATGTAATTTTCTTGAATATTATCTATAATGTCCAGTTCTGCATCTCGGGTAATCTTTATCGTGTATGCTTCTATTTTATTTGGCAAAAACTGATAAAAAATATTTATCAAATTGGCTCTAATAACATCATCTAAGAACATCAAATGCTTTTGGGAGTTATTTTTATTAGGAATTGCTATAAATCGGGGAATAATGTTTGTTGGTAGGTTTAATAAGGCATGTAATTCTTTTTGTTTTTTAGTTTTAATTATAACGGCTAAATACACATGGTCGTCTTCTAAGTTGGTTAATTTCTCAACTTCATCGAGCATAATGGGAATGAGATAGGGTCTAATTTGGTTTAGAAAGTATTCTTCGATAAATGCTTTTTGTTCATTATTAATTTCGTTTTCATTTAATATATATATATTATGTTTTTTGAGTTCAAGTAGTATTTGTTTATAGGTAAGAGTGAAAATATAATTTTGCTTTAAAACAATATCGTTAATTTTATTTAAGGTAGCTTTGGGCTTATATCCTAAAATGTCGTTGGCTTTTGTACCAAGTAATGATAAGCGTTTTAAGGTTGCAACGCGTACTCTGTAAAATTCATCAAGATTATTAGAGTAAATACCCAAAAAACGAATTCTATCGTATATCGGGTTTTCTGTATTTTGAGCTTCTTGTAATACACGTTCATTAAATGAAAGCCAACTAATTTCTTTAGGTATAAATTTCATCATAATATTAAAAATTATACTTTAATGAAATATGATAGAGAACCAACTTTCTACTAATTTTATTTTTGTATAAAGAGAATATCGGAATCATGTTATAATTCTTTTGGATTAATAAAAAAAATTAATGAAGTGTTCTCATAGTTTACCTCTATCCACGATAAGGCTGTACTTGCAAAAGCAACCACGGCACCCTTAGGTAAGGAATAAAATTTTTTATTTAAAAGCTGTTCGGTTAAATTTGAGAGCATTGGGTTATGTCCAAATATCCAAACATTGGGTTCATTGGCTGCTGATTCTTCAAGAAAATAAAAGAAACTGTGTTCGCGGAAACAAGAGTATAAAAACGATTCTTCTTTTATTCGATGCGATGGTACACTGAAATGTTGAGCAAAATGTTGACACGTTTGGATACAACGATTGGCTGAACTGGTTAAGAAAATAGCATTATGTATAATTTCAGGATTTATCTTGTTTATAACTTTATGAATCCGTTCAATCCCTTGATTTGTGAGATTTCTCGAAAAATCGTCTTCGTGTTTTTCAATATCTTCGGCTATACTGTGTCTTACAAAAACGAGCTGTCGCATTATTAGATGATAATAATTTTTAAAAATTTATATAAAGGTAGGCTAAGTCTATTTTGCTAATGTTAAGAAAATATTAAATTATGGCAATTTATCGCCAAAGCAGGTGCCAATTTTTCTGGCTTTTTTGATGAGTGGAAAAAGGGGGTCTACTAATCGGGTTTTGCCTTCAACTTCGCTTAAGGGTATAGAAGTGATATTATTACCATGAATAGCTACCATACGACCAAAAACGCCTTCGTTAATTAAATCAACGGCATGAGTGCCATAGCGTGTAGCAAGAATTCGGTCGAAAGGAGAGGGGGTACCGCCACGTTGTAAGTAGCCTAAAACCGTAACACGCGTTTCATAATCAATTTTTTCTTGAATCATTTTGGCAACATATTCGCCAGCTTTCATTCCGTCTTTTGTTTCGATGCCTTCGGCAACAACAACGATAGAATATTTTTTTTGTATTAAAGCTCTGTGATTTAAATAATTACAAATAATGTCTTCGTTAAAGTTAATTTCCGGGATTAAAATAATATCTCCTCCACCAGCCATTCCAGAATATAAAGCAATCCATCCGGTTTTGTGTCCCATTACTTCTATGATCATAATACGCTTATGGCTATTCGCTGTTGTATGTAACCGGTCTATGGCTTCGGTTGCTATATTTACGGCCGTATCAAAACCGAAGGTAATATCGGTTCCCCATACATCGTTGTCAATTGTTTTAGGTATTCCTATAATGTTTAATCCTTCTTTGGCTAGTAAGCTAGCTGTTTTCATAGTACCATTGCCACCAATACACACTAATACATCGAATTTTTCGTCTTTATAATTTTTTACAATAATATCTGCTTTATTTGATTCTTTTTCTTCTTTTTTCTTTTTGTAGGGTTTTTCGCGTGAGGTTCCTAAAATAGTACCTCCTAGTGTTAAAATTCCAGAAAGACTCTGTTCATTTAATGGAATAAAGTCTTTGTTAATTAAACCTGAGAAACCATCAGAAATTCCAATAACTTCATGATTGTTTTGCAAAATGGCAGCTTTGGCAACACCTCTTATGGCTGCATTGATTCCGGGGCAATCGCCACCTGCGGTTAAAATTCCTATCTTCATATTTTAATTATAATTTAATTTCTCCTTTAAAAACAAATTTAACTGGACCAGAAAGCCATATATTTCTGAATTGTTTATCTTTTTTATCGAAACTAACATTTAGATTTCCGCCTTTTGCTACCATTTCAATGCTATAATTTCCATCGGGCTTATTTGTACAATGAGCAATTGCTGATGCTACTGAGCCAGTGCCACATGCCAAAGTTTCATTTTCTACGCCTCGCTCAAAGGTATAAATGGTGAGTTTGTTTTCTTCGTTGATGTGGCAAAAGTTGACATTTGTTCCTTCTGAACCAAAACGTGGCTCATGACGTATTGATTTGCCCGTTTTATATACATCTAATGTTTTTATATCGTATTTAAAGCTTACAAAATGAGGAGAGCCTGTGTTGACAAAATAACCATCTTCAAATATTTGAACATTATTAACATCTTGCATCTTAAGCTTTACATAGTTAGGGTTTATTATTTTTGCCAAATGAACCCCGTCAGAAGCTAGAAAAGTAGTTTCGTCGCTAATATAGCCATGATTATAGGCGTATGCTGCTATACATCGCCCACCATTTCCGCACATAGTAGCCGGTTTTCCATCGGAATTATGATAAATCATTTCAAAGTCGTAATTCATATTTTTTTTGAGCAACATTAAACCGTCTGCACCTATGCCAAAATGTCGGTCGCATAAAAAAGCTATTTGTTCAACAGAAAATTCGATATGGAATTTATTTAAGTCTATGATTATAAAGTCGTTGCCAGCGCCATGGTATTTTTCGAATTCTAAAATCATTTTAAAATGCGTTAATTTATTTTAAATTTTAAATGCAAAATAACATATAATTTGTAAAAAGGCGTTTTTTTTGTCGTAAAGTTAAGAAAAAAATAACTTAAAACTATTGTTTATGAAAAAGTATGTAATTCTATTTTTTACTGCTTTATTAGGAGCCACTATAGCTATTGTAGCTGATATTATATGGCTTCAGCCAAAATTTAAAAATATAGTTCAAAAGTCTGGACAGTATCCTGTTCATTATGCTTCCATGCGAGCATTACCTGCCGATGCTATCGATTTAACGTCGGCAGCTGAAATGTCAGTTAAAGCCGTTGTTCACGTAAAAACCAAAGTAGAATATGCTACGGGTAATATTTTTGATTTCTTTTTTGGTAATACTCAACCACAATATTACTCTCAAATTTTACCTGTTGGCTCGGGAGTTTGTATTTCTTCCGATGGCTACATTGTAACGAATAATCACGTTATTAATAATTCCGATAATATTGAAGTTATACTCTACGACAAACGCACTTATCCGGCTAAAGTGATAGCTACCGATCCTTCTACCGATATTGCTTTACTTAAGATTGATGCCGACAATTTGAATTATTTGACATTTGGTAATAGCGACGAACTAAAACTCGGAGAATGGGTCTTAGCGGTTGGCAATCCGTTTAATCTTACAAGTACAGTAACGGCTGGTATTGTTAGTGCTAGAGCAAGAAATATAGGAATATCATCTCCATTCTCAATAGAATCATTTATTCAAACTGATGCTGCTGTTAACCCTGGCAATAGTGGAGGTGCATTGGTCAATGTTAAAGGCGAATTAGTGGGTATCAATACAGCTATTGCCTCACAAACCGGTAGCTATGTCGGATATTCGTTTGCTGTTCCTTCGAACATTGTTAAAAAGGTGGTTTCCGATTTTATTAAATATGGTGAAGTACAACGAGCTTATTTAGGTGTTAATATTTTACCTGTCGACCAAGAATTAGCTAAAGAAAAGAATTTAAATACAACGCAAGGGGTATTTGTGCAAGGGGTTTATGATAATGGTTCTGCTAAAGAAGCCGGTATATTGCCGGGTGATGTGATTATAGCTATTAATGGCAATGAAGTGCGAGATATTCCACAATTACAAGAACAGGTCGGTCAGTTTGAACCTGGACAGCATGTAATGGTTACTATTTTAAGGGGGACAAAACAATTATCATTTGATGTCGCCTTGAAGAATGCTAAGAATAATTTCGAAGTTACAAAAACTACTGTTTCTAAGACCTTAGGAGCCAAATTGCAAACAGCAAGTTCTGACGAATTAAGACGATTACGTTTGAGTGCTGGTGTAAAAGTTGTTGAGTTAATGCCAGGAAAATTAAAAACGGTGGGTATTAAACCCGGTTTTATTATTACAGCTATCAACAAACAGACAGTAAAAACAGCCGAAGAAGCCGAATTGATTTTAAACCAAACTAAAGGGAATGTAATGATTGAGGGTATGTATCCCAATGGTATGTATGCTTATTTTAGTTTTTGGAATAATTAAATTATTCAGTCATCAAGAATAAGTTTTAAAAGAAAATCAATAATTTAAAAAGTCTAGCCTATTTAATAAATTAATAGGTTATTAAATAATATGTTCTATTTGAAATAAATTATGAAATCGCCATAAGATTAAAATTAACATTAACATTAACCGAAAAGAACCACTTACAAATAAACATTGCTTTTTTATTCGAAAGCCTTAAAACAATAAAGCCTTAAATAAAATAAATATAATTACTGATGAAATGATGATTTTTTGATTTTTTATATTCAAATTTCTTTAAAAAAAATAGTAAAAATGGCAAATAATTTTTACCAAATATACAATAACAACTACCATTTGTAAATTCAAACCTACCATCTACACAATAACAACGTAGTTTGTAAATTTGCCTCTTGACAAAGAAAAATAACTGTTATATCTTTGTCGAACCTAGCATTGCAAAAGGGCGGAGAAAAACATTTGTTCGACTTCGCTCTTTTGAGTCCTTTGCAAGGCTATTAACATGCAAATATGTGATTGTTAATAACTTATTGATGTTTTTATTTAAAATTCCAGAAATAATGGTTATTTTAGCGTTATGAAATTAGAAAAATCAGGAAATATGAC
>JABUFC010000066.1 GCA_013314715.1 Bacteroidales bacterium
ATGCTCAGCGAATGCTGGGAAACGCACCCACTTTTTATCATTTACGTTCAACCAATACAAATAATACAGTCGGAAAAGGTGTTAGCCTGCATCAGACGAATACTACCATAAAAGGAAATTTTATTGCAGATGGTGTTTTTTCAAGAAATTCACAAAGCTTTCCTAATGCAACGGTTACATTTGATGGTGTTGATACCCTAAAAGGTTCTTATAGTTTTTATTTGAATCATGTTGTTATAAATTCGGGAGCCTCGCTGAATGGCGGTTATAAAACCGTATATTTATATGGAAATTGGACTTCTAATGGAACTTTTATATGTGGTAACAGTTCTATTGTTGTAAAGTACGATACTTACAGTTCTTGTCAGCCGAATAATCAGACTATTTATGTCGCCAATCCGGCTACTAACCCTTTTTGGAATGTAACTTGTGATAAAACTTCGGGTAAGGTTTTGCCTATTGGTGGAACAGACAATACACTGGGACATATTTATGTGTTAAATAATTTTTCAGTAAATAATGGAACATGGGAAGTTAACGATACTCGTCAGTTATATGTTGGCAAAGATTTTACATGCAGTGGTACCGGAACTTTCACTGCCGGTCCCGGAAGAGTGATAATGAATGGGAGCAATACAACAACGTTACAACTTCTGAGTCCCGGTAATAATTCATTGTACAAATTAACCATTAATAACAGCGGAGCAGGAGTAAAATTGGGTTCAAATACAACCGTAACTTACGAGTTAAATTTAACAAATGGTATTTTATATACACGCAATGGTTCAAATGCTTATGAGTTATATTTATCTAATAATGATATATCAACTTCGCTTACAGCGTATTCATCTACAAGTTATGTTGCCGGAACATTAAAAAGAGCTGTAACTAATGCAACATATATTTTCCCGGTAGGTGTTTCAAATAGTATATTAAAGAAATACAGACCCATAACTTTGAATTTGACCAATACAAGCGGTACAACATGGATATTAATAAATGAAGACAGTATTTCCAATGTTGGAACCTATTATGCTTCTTTTTGGACTAAAATTCAGCCCGATGCCGGAAATCCGGTTGGTACAGTTCAGTTTAACTATAATTTAAGCCAAGATTTTGCTTCGGGAATGCAAGAATGTATGATTTCTGCATTGCGAGGTACACTACCACCCAATCCATCGTGGAATTATGTTTTAACAACGACAACTCCGGCCAGTGGAGCCAATAACGGAACCATCAGTGCTACGTTGCCTGCTGTATTCTCTCCATATGCTTATATATTGGGAGAACCGACACCTCAGGCAACGAATCCCACTATTTGTGATGGAAATACTGCTACAATTAACATTACTTCTCCCACCGGTTATGGTAATTTTTATTGGTATGCAGCATCAACGGGTGGAAGTTCGTTTAATACAGGTAGTTCATATACTACTCCGGCATTGACAGACACTACAACTTATTACGTTGCCTTTTTCAATCCTCAATGTACCGGACATCGCTATCCGGCTACGGTTAATGTTAATGATATTCCGTCATCATCATTTCAGGTCTCAAATCCTGTGTGTAGCGGAAACAACGGAACTATTTCTTATTCCGGAACTCCCATCAGCGGGGCTACTTATACTTGGAATTTTGGCGGTGCAACTGCCACGCCCGGAACAGGTGAAGGACCTCATACCATTTCAGGAACAGCAGGAAATTCATACAATGTAAGTCTGCAGGTAAGTGCTAATGGATGTACTTCTACGCAAACTACACAGACCATAACTTTTCCCACTATTCTTAATGCTTCCATTACAAAAACCGATGCTGCGTGTGGAAATAATAACGGAAGTGCAACCGTTACTATTTCCGGTGGAGTGAATCCCTATTCGGTCATTTGGAGTAATAATATGACCACTACAACAATTTCAAATCTTGCTGCTGGCAGTTACTCAGTAACGGTAACAGACCAATTTGGTTGTTCACAGGTTCAATCTACAACGATTAGCAATATAGGAGCTCCTTCAGTTATTGTAAATGTTTTTAATAATGTTAGTTGCTATGGTTTACATAATGGTAAAGCTGCTTTTACCGCTACCGGATCAGGTACGTTAAATTATATATGGTCAAATGGGGTAAGTGGAAGCAATACGAATAATGTAGTTTCTGTAATTGATACCTTATCGGCCGGCACTTATTTTATTACTGTAACCGATCAAAATAGCTGTCAAACGGTAGAATTTATAACCATCACACAGCCCGATGTTCTAAATCCTGCTTATTTGTCAAATAATATTACATGTTACGGTTTAAACAACGGAAGTATTTCAATGCAAGTAACCGGCGGAACTCCAAATTATTCTTATTATTGGGCACATGGCTCCTCTCAACCCAATCAAACACTTCTGCATGCCGGTATATACGAAGTTACGGTTACCGATGCTCACAATTGTACAGCTACTCAGCAGATAACCATTAGTCAGCCGGATAGTATTCAAATTAGTGCAGTTGTTGTAGATATAACTTGTTTTGGCGAGAACGATGGTATTATACAAACTTCGGTTGTTGGAGGTACGCAACCTTATACTTTTCAATGGAGCAATGGTGGCAATACAGCTACTATTGATAGCTTAAGTTCAGGTACTTATGTTTTGAATTTAGTAGATGCAAATGGTTGTGGCTCAGGTTTTAGTGCTGTTGTTACTCAACCACAGCCTGTTAATATTCAAATTCAATCGTTCCCTGTAACTTGCTATGGGTATAATGATGGCAGTATATTAACATCGGTTGGTGGAGGAACTCAACCTTATACGTATATATGGAATAATGGTAATACAAATTCAAACCTGATGGCTTCCGGAGCAGGAAGTTATGAAGTTACCATAACCGACGATCATGGTTGTACGGCTGTAGCAAGTGAGACCATCACTGAACCTTTACCATTAATAGTAACGTTAAGCTCTAATTCGGTAACATGCAATGGATACAATAATGGTTCAGTAAATGCAAATATTCAAGGCGGAGTTAGTCCTTATAGTCTTATGTGGAACAATGGTAGCAGCTCAAATCCATTGCAAAATATTCCCGGTGGAAATTACAGTATTACCATAACTGATGCCAATACTTGTTCCGTTGTGCAAAGTGTAACTGTTAGCGAGCCTTCGGCACTTATGGCGAATTACAATATTACTCATATTTCGTGCAATGGTCAACAAAATGGAAGCATCGTTTTGATGGTTTCAGGCGGTACAACTCCTTATTTGTTCAATTGGAGTAACCAAAGTCAATCGCAAAATATATATAATTTAGCTTCCGGTTCATACCAAGTTACCATAACCGATGATAATAATTGTTCGTTAACTCAATCGTATGTAATACAAGAGCCCTCGTTAATGGTAATTAATTCAACGTATAGTCCATACTTATGCGATTATAGTCACGATGGTTATATTCAACTTTCCATAAGCGGCGGTACACCGGCCTATTCTTATCAATGGAATAATTCGGCTGTAAATGCACCAACACAGAGCAATTTGTCGGGAGGTACCTATATTGTTACTGTTACCGATGCAAATCTATGTCAAATAATGGATACATTTAACATTGTTTCGAGTTCGATAGCCTCTGTAAGTATTATGTATGATCCGATGACTCATTTGGCAAGTACTGTAATTGATGGTGGAATTGCTCCATATTCATATTTGTGGTCAAATCAGGCTACTGATAGCACAATATATATATCGCAATCGGGTCATTATATTGTTACCATTACCGATAATGCAGGATGCACAGCAACTGCAGAAAGCGATATTAATGCAGAATTTAAAATTCCTACACTTATTACTCCGAACGGCGATAATAAAAATGATCGTTTTGAAATTAAAGGTATTGAAGCATATAGCCATGTTTCGGTAGAAATATTTAATCGCTGGGGCAATAAACTGTTCTCGTTTGACGGGAGCGGGTTAGATTATTACAATTCCGATAATCAGTGGAATGGAACTTATAATGGAAAAGAACTGCCGATGGGTTCTTACCTGTTTATCGTCAATTTGTTTAATGGTGAAGATGCTATTACCGGATCTGTTTCAATATTGAGGTAAGAAAACAATTTCTTCAGAATATCTTTTTGGGACACACACAATCAGCAGTTGTTATGTTAGCGATGCGAAGTATATTGTTAAAGGGAGCTTTGGCATGGAAATTTGTATAGCTGCAAATGCACATATTCTTATGAGAAGTATTGATTATCTTGAGATGAATTTAGTAACCCATTTTTATTATTATCATGCACGTACAAATTTCATGACAAAGCGTGTGAATAGTATTAATGCTTAATAAAGCTTCTGATGAATAATTTTTATTATATGCTTAAAAAATAAATCCAGCTAATTTAAAAGCTAATACTTGTAAATACGAGCAATGAAATATAACGGCTGAGGCTAAAAACTGGCGGGCATTTCGGAGCACTTCACTGTCAACATGCGATAAAGTTTATTAGTTGCAGTACCCTTCAAATTAGCACTTTCTGTCCGCTTGATTTTAGCCTTTGTTATGGGCTGGGCTACTTTCGTCCTAAGATTTCAAGCATCTGGTTTAACTTTGTAATTCGCTTAATAATATCATCCCATTCCGTTTGAGTTAGCGTTTTTGCACCTTTTTCTAAAAGGTCTATTAGTTCTTGGATTCTACCGCAAATTATGTCGTAGTTTTCTTCTCTTACTGATTTCATATTGCTATTATTTTAAAATGATTGATTTTATTTGCTCAACAGTTTCAGCACTTTTTAGCTGCTTTTCGAGGTCTTTTGTGTCAACAGTATATAAGGACAAAACTTTATCAAGAAATTGATTTGCGCTATTAATAAAGATAATGCCACCGTCAATGGTTGTAGTGGAATAATAATTATTTTTCAAATCATCCAAAACAATCAAATACTTGCTAAACAACACTTTCTTCTTATTTTCATCATTTTTTGATTCAACCTCTTTAATTTTATTAAAAAAAACTGTTTCAATTTTGTAAAGTTCTTGTGCTTTTAGATATTCATTATATGAATTTTTTAGTGTATCACATAAGCCATTATAATCAAATATTTTTATAGAATGCCATGAATTATTGTATTTGATATTTGTATAATTAATGTTGTAGGGCAGTGGTATATCATAATATTTAAAAAATGTTTCAGTAAGTTTTATCTGACCTAAAGTAAAAATTTTTGGATTTGATTTGAAGCATTTCATCGCTTGTGATGAAGATAATTGCCAAGGGTATAAACAACAAGGTTTATCAATATTAAGGTCATCTCCATTAGCCAATATTTTTTCACCAAACGGAGTTGTCAAATAGTAGTTTGCATAATAACCAATGTCCTCTCTAATGTATTTTTGATTAAATGTATTTGTAAGTTCATTGAAATCATTCTTTTTTTGTTTTCTATCATTACTAATTGAGTCTAAAATACTTGGCAATTTTTCATTTAAGGAAAATAAACTCTCAATAAATGGAGTAAGTTCCATTATTTTTGAGGTGATAATATTTGCTTCAGATGGCTTTAATTCATTTAAATTTATTGCTGAATATGATTGATAAGCATTAAGATAATCTTTTCTTTCATAAAAAGATTCAGCTTGAATAAAAGAGGTATTTGATGCCAACGGTTTGTATGAAGTTGTATAAAGATATAGATAACAACCGCCCTTAAAGCCTTCTTTAAATGATAAATCACCTTCAATAAAATTATATAGAAAATAATCTACACTGAAAAGTTTCGGAAAATAGTCTTTAATCTCATTTGCACCACAGGCAGTATCAATTCTAAAGCCGGCTTCTTCTCTTTCTGAAACAGTCATTTTCCGAACATCCATGTACTTATTGTATTTTTCTTCATTATCGTATATGGTTAAATCTTTGTAAGTTATGTCAGAAAATTTACCCCACCCCGCATTATTAACAATCCAATTTCCTGTATAATAACTGTTTTTATCAAAACTTCCAGTTGCTTTAAAGTTTTTAAACTCATCATTTATAAAAACACTTCCAACTAAGTAACCATTGTCAAAATTCAAATCTATAGCAAGAGTTTTAACAGGATCAAAAGGTCCCCAACCGTTATAAGTTTTATTTCTTTGTTTGTAGCTTCTTACTTCCTTCCAATTACCGTTTGCGTATCCATTTTTATAATTTGCAATTAGTGTTACTGTGCCTGTAAAATATGGATTACTATTTCCAAAATCAGTCATTGTAATTTTATATGACCATGTACCATTTCTTAAACCGTTTTCAAAATCACCGGTTATTGTTTGATCATACCCTTTATATTTTCCTGATCCAATTAAGGTATATTTAAATTGACCATGTTTTACTGGTTCATTTGTCTTTGAGTCAATATAATAAGTATAAACCGCAGTTCCACCAGGTAATTTTCCATCATTAAACGGGCCATTAAAAGTTTTTAATGTTTGCCCCCATGCATTAACCGCCAATACCAGAATTGCAATTGTAAAAATTTTCTTCATGTTTCGTTATTTTTTTTGATTTCATTTCAAAAGTAGAGATTGTAAATTAATAATGTATAATTCAAAAAAATCAAAAAGTTCAAGTTTGATTTACATTGCTTTAATGCGTATTTTTGCCAACATGTTAAGTGATACTATAAAAAATCAGATAGAAAGTGTTTACGGACAGAAAATCCGCTACCCTAAAGACTGTGATGCATTGGCATCGGAAATTTCCTCAAAAACAGGTTGCCAAATAAGTGTATCAACCGTCAAGAGATTATTTGGATTTATTAAAACAACAAGCAACCCAAATCAATACACGCTTGATACAATAGCCATTTATTTGGGTTATGCAAGCTGGCAAGAGTTTAGTAATAAGGTTATTTTTGAATCAGTTATAAGTGAACCCAACGATTTTATTTCTAAACAAAAAAGAAAAAGACTGGTAAATCGTAAAATTATTTTTGGTGGAATAGGAATAATAATTCTTACCGGGTTAATTATCGGAGCTGTACTATTCAAAAATTATTACTTTGCAACAAAAACAGTTAAATACTCTATCTTAAAAAAAATGCCGGAACCACGCGCAGGAGGCAAAACAGTTGTTTTAGACAAATCGGTATATTATATTGGTGGTTTCAACTGCGCTTTAATGGCCAATAACAATTGGGAGTACAATTCTTCAACAAACTCATGGAAAGAACATGCACCCATGCCGACAAAAAGGGCAGAAATGGCGACCGCTTTAGTTGATGGTAAAATCTATTGTTTCGGGGGATGGCTTGGAAATAATATCGGGATGACAGATGTTGCCGAGGTGTACGATATAAAAGAAGATAAATGGGATTCTTTGCCCAAACTTCCCGTAAAAATAACTGCAGCAAATGCTGTTTCTGTTGGAAATGATATTTATATTTTAGGAGGAACAATCGGTGAAACGAATACATATTTTTTCAGATTTAACACATTAACTCAAATTTACGAAGCATTGCCTCTCTTTAATATGGCCATGATGCACTCTTGTATGGTGCTGGTAAACAATAAGATTTACGTAATGGGAGGTCAATCTTATATGAAATTTGAATATCGTTGGCACAATAATGTTTATGCTTTTGATATTTCTACAAAAGAATGGACTGAAAAAGCCCCGATTCCAATTCCGATTTCAAGTTGTTTTGGCGTTTTTTTAAATAATGAAATTCATTTGTTAGGAGGCAAAGACAAATACGGAAATGATAATTCAGGCTTGAAAGACACCCACTTTGTTTATGACGTTAAAAATAATAAGTGGAAGATTGAAGAAAAATTACCATACACTGTTTGTGAACAACAGGTAGTCCAAATCAACGGAAAAATTATTTTGATAGGAGGAAATTATGATTTTCCTAATCCTACGGATAAAGTTATTTCGTTCTGAACATTGTTTTTATTTCAAATAGTTGAATTGAAAATGGTATCAAAGTTAAACCTTGTGATTTCTTTATTTTGTCTGTCATTTTTTAGCCTTGCCCATAACGGATTAGGCTATGTACCGTAAGGGATTGCGGAGTGGTTACCTGTCCACCGACATGAAGTTTTGAGCGGGCAACAACGCTTGAATACCCACTAAAACCCTTATGGTACATAGCCTTTGTTAGAGTGCGTTTATTCTTCAATTTTCTTCCATCCGTCTTTATCTTGGGCAATTTTATTCAAGATTTCTTCCAATTCTTTCAACTTTTCAGGTGCACCATAATAGTCTCGAATTTTTTTTGTCTGACCATTATGGGTAAAAGAAATATATGTTGAAGGTAAATCTGTTATCTTGCCTGTATATTCGTTTTCAAAACTAAAAAAGTCAGATTTAGCAAATGTCTTTTTCAGATTTTTTATTTCAGTTTTCGACAAGGTTTTCTCGTATTCCCCAATTTTATCAACATTCTTTGCACCAGTATATTTGACTAAACCGTTTTCAAAAATTGACAACGAAAAAACAGGGCATTGCCCCCTACAATTAGTTTTTTCTAATGTAAGAAAGGCAATGCCATTATTTGATGTATCTTTAATTGTTCTACAACCAAAAAATAAAGATACAACTATAAGTAATAATAGTTTCTGTTTCATTGGTTAGCGTGCAATAATTATTTTTTTGAACAATACAGAACTCCCATTTACTGATGTTTTTAGAGTATAAACACCTTCTGATAAATCAGATATATCATAGCGGTTGTTTTTCTCTGGAATCCATGTTTTTGACAGTTTACCTGTAATATCGTATAATTCAAATTCCATTTTGCCATTTACATAATTATTGATTTCAATATTTATGTAATCACTTGATGGGTTTGGATACAAATTAACAGTTACCGTATTGCTATTCTCTTCTACTGATGAATAATCTGCTGCTGTAACTAAAATAGAATAGTTTGAAGGATTAATGTCTTCCACGTCAATGTCATGACGTATTACTATTGGAACAAAGTATTCCCAACTAGAATAGTCAGTAATGTTGATTATTGCTTGGTTTGAAACTATGTTTGCTGGCTGGACGCTTATTGTCGAATTTGTTTCATTTATTTTCAGCAATATAAACTCTAATTCGTCAGAGGGAGTAACAGGAGTTAGTATCATCCGAAAATCGCCAGTTGAGGTCAACTGAAAATAATCAGAACTTAATCTCATAAGCCTGTTGTTTCCATCGGTTTGACTGTTGAATGTAATATTTGTGCCTGAATAATTAAAAGTGTATTCAAATGCCAAACCACCGTTATTATCAACATGGGTTTCATAGTCCGATGCTCTTTGATAGGTATAAGGCGAATATGCAGAATTATTATCCATAACAACATTGGCAACGACAAAGTTTTTAAATTGTTGCTCAATAGAACTACTCCAGTTTGCAGTTAATTCATCATCAATAGCATATGCAGCATAATCATTAATACATCTTTCATAAATGCTTTTAACTATTGAGTTTCCTGTATGCTCTGTCAAATATTTTGCAAAAAGCCATGAACTGTACCAATGACCATCATGTTGAGGGTCTTCGCCGTCTTCAAGATTTAATGCAACGTCAGGTTTTCCAAATAAGCCCATTAGATATTGGAAATTGTCATCATAACCTGGATATGCAAATTCTTCTGACCAAGTTGCACACATTTCCATAAACCAAGTATCCATATTACCAGTATAACCATATTGGACAGCATGCATATATTCGTGGGCAGAAGTAACCCCAATACAAACGGCTTCAGTTCCTGAAAATCCACTATAATTGTTCCGCATTACCATGTAACTTGTATAAGCATCTACCTCTGTAAGAGAAGTAGAATTTGGATTATCTCCAATTTCAGTTTCACAGGCCACATAACCATATACACCAGAACCCGCAGCACTTCCGCTAATATATACATCATAAAGTGCATCGCCTCCGTTTGTTCCATCAGCAGGAGGAACAGTTAGCCCTGTTGTAGTGTGGTACAATTCATAAATTTCATCAACAAATGTTTCTGCCATAAAATCAACATAATCAGGAATATAATTACCATCGTTGTCAGTCGGGTCAACACTCTCGTCCGCAGGTCCGTCAGTTGTGTAATGGAAGGCAAAATTACCATAAGTAACAACTTCTTCTGTTCCTGTAAATGTTGGTCTGTTTCTGTAATCTTTAAAATATTCCTGTGCCTCCTTTGTTAAGTTGTCCCAATTTCTATTTGCCTCAGCAAGTAGTGGAGTTAGCCAAAGATGGTCAGAAACTGTCGCCGATTTTGTCAACGAATTTTGTCTTGAAGTTTCAAACTTCTGAATTAATCTGCTCGATAATTCATAATCCTGCGCAAATAGGTTTGCACCTATTAGAAAAATTGCAAAAAAAAAGTACATTTTTTTCATTTTATAAAAATTTAATTTTTTTCCTACTCATATGGCTTTTCGGATACGCCCCGTTTTTATGGTTTCTGGTCTCCAAAATTCTTTTTCGTTGTCATTTTATTATGTATCATCAAAATAACCTTGTCGAAATCCAAAATTATTTCTTTCTGTAAAATTGCCCGTATGTTCTCTTTTTAAATGCACTCTAACTCGTTTATATGCGCTACTCTATTGCGTCTTATTTCCAATTTTGGATGTATTGGCGCTATAAAGTAGCGGTATATTTTTATGGTCAAATATAAAACAAATTTTACAAATCATCAAAAAAACTTATAATATTTTTATTCATCTTTCTTCAGAAATTTTTTAATTCCTGCAATTCCTGCTTCAATTTCGCTCAGTTCTCTGGCTGCATTAAAGCGAACGTATTCTTTACCTTTTGCCGAAAAATGAATTCCCGGAATAATGGCCACTTTTTCCTGTTCGTACAAGTCGATGGCAAACCTGAACCCATCATCATGTGGCTTTGGTAATTTAGCCCAAATAAAATATCCTCCGTCAATAGGCGGAATTTCAAATCCTAATTCTTTAAGGGCTTGATGAAGTTTATCAAATGAAGTTTTAAGTTTTTCTCTTAATTCTACTACATAATTATTAACAATGCCAGCTTTTAGTATATATTCGA
>JABUFC010000067.1 GCA_013314715.1 Bacteroidales bacterium
CGCCGAGGTCACAACAGTGGGTTTCTTCGCTTTACAAGGTTCTTTTAAAGTCTTGGTTATTAGACATTTATGGCTATTGCATGGTTAAACATTTTTGGTTAATTGCACAATTTTGTTTCACCAATGTTTAACCAAAAAAATAGCCTATGAATTTTCATTTTTCATATAAAGTTATTATTCGCAAAGATCGAATGTCGCCTCAGGGATTAGCACCAGTGTTATTGCGAATAATTATCAACAGGGTTGTTAGATATTATCATTTACATATATATATACACCCTAGTTTATTTGATGAAGTAAAACAGCGAATAAAAGGTAATAGCGAAGAAGTCCTTAAATGGAACTATCTAATAGGTGAAAGTGTTCGAAAGGCTGAGAACTATTTGTTCGAATGCTTAAAAGAACAAAAATCACCTACATTTGAAGAATTTACCTTAATTTTTGAAGAAAAAAGGCTGCGTGATAAAAATTCGCTATTCGATTTCATGCAGCACTATATTAATATCAACAAACATACCTATTCACCAAAAACAATCAGAAAATATCAAAGTGAGCTTAATAAATTAGCGAAGTTTAAACCAGTTATTCGCTTCTCCGATGTAAATGAATTATTTATACGTTCTTATGACAGATATATGCGAGAAACGCTCGGTAATAAAACTAATACCGTAGCTAAAAGTATGACTTTTTTAAAAAGTGTGTGTCAACTTGCTGTTTACGAAGGAATATTAACAAAAAATCCTTTTGTTGGGTATAAAATTAAACGAGTTCCAGGAGAACGCGAAACACTCAACGAAGAAGAGCTTAAACGCTTAATTTATATTTTTTATTGCCCGGAAGAATTTACTATAACTAAAAACGAACATTACTGCTTGTTTTATTTTCTTTTTTCCTGTTTTACAGGGCTTCGCTTTGGCGACTTAGAAAAATTAACAAAACAGCATATTAAAGACGATTATATTGAACTTATACAGGGTAAAACAAAATATAAAGTAGTTATCCCACTATCAAGACCAGCCAAAGATCTTTTAAATTTAATCGACAATTTAAACGATATTCACCCATCAGTCCCTATATTTAAACTATTTTCCAATGCAGCTACCAATCGTTTATTAAAAAAAATTGCTATATTAGCTAATATAAAAAAGCGATTAACCTTTCATGTAGCACGACATACTTTTGCTACTATTTCTATTAGCTTAAATATACCTTTATATGTTGTAAAAGATATGTTAGGACATCAAGATATCAAAACCACACAAATATATGCTAAAGTAACCGAACTAAAACGAAATAAAGAAATTGAAAAATGGAATAATTTTTTTTGATTAAATTATATTAAAACAATTTTTCCCAGCATTGTAGCTCCTGAGGTGTAAAATCGTTTTTGGTAACCCACTTATTTACCCATGCACTTACCGGCGAATACGAACGTACTTCGCCTTTTTTATCTATATAAACGTTGGTACCGCTACGAAGCTTAAAAACTTTACCAGGATAAATTCCAGTATTAACTCCATCGGCCTGGGCAGGCAGTTTTTTTAATTCCAGCGGTTCGCAACCTTCTTCGGGCTTATAACGTACTTTGCCATCAAATTTGTTCTCTAAAATTAATCCTGGTGATTTTGTGGCTTTTAAGAAAAAGTAAAATCCAATAATCATTAAAATAATGCCTACCAGCCAATAATTTTTATTACCGGTTTTAATGGATAAAATTCCAAAATAACCGGATAAAGGAACAGCAAAAGCAAGTACAATAGCAGATTGCGTTAGTGGATCTAAAAATTTAACTTTTTCTCTCATAAAATATGGTTTAAAACAATTTTTCCCAGCATTGAAGTTCCTGAGGTGTAAAGTCGTTTTTGGTAACCCACTTATTTACCCATGCACTTACCGGCGAATACGAACGTACTTCGCCTTTTTTATCTATATAAACGTTGGTACCGCTACGAAGTTTAAAAACTTTACCAGGATAAATTCCAGTATTAACTCCATCGGCCTGGGCAGGCAGTTTTTTTAATTCCAGCGGTTCGCAACCTTCTTCGGGCTTATAACGTACTTTGCCATCAAATTCGTTCTCTAAAATTAATCCTGGTGATTTTGTGGTTCGAATAGCCAATAAAACAAAAATTATTACCAGCAGAAGGACTAAAAAAGCATAATTTTTATTACCGGTTTTAATGAATAAAATTCCGAAATAACCGGATAAAGGAATAGCAAAAGCAAGTACAATAGCTGTTTGCGTTAGCGGGTCTAAAAATTTAACTTTTTCTCTCATAGAATATAGTTTAAAACAATTTTTCCCAGCATTGAAGTTCCTGAGGTGTAAAATCGTTTTTGGTAACCCACTTATTTACCCATGCACTTACCGGCGAATACGAACGTACATCACCTTTTTTATCTATATAAACGTTGGTACCGCTACGAAGCTTAAAAACTTTACCGGGATAAATTCCAGTATTAACTCCATCGGCTTGGGCAGGCAGTTTTTTCAATTCTTGCGGTTCGCAACCTTCTTCGGGTTTATAACGTACTTTGCCATCAAATTCGTTCTCTAAAATTAACCCGGGTGATTTTGTGGCTCGAATAAACAATAAAACAAAAATTATTACCAACAAAAGAACTAAAAAAGCATAATTTTTATTACCGGTTTTAATGGATAAAATTCCAAAATAACCGGATAAAGGAACAGCAAAAGCAAGTACAATAGCAGATTGCGTTAGCGGGTCTAAAAATTTAACTTTTTCACTCATCGTCTAAACGTTAAAATAAATAGAAATAGTAAAAACAATAACGATAAAAACAAGTATTTATTTAGTTGGTTTGGAACTTTTTTTACTACTATTTTTTCGACCGGGATTTCTTTTTTTATTATGATTTTCTCCGGTTTCACCAAGCTATGAATTTTTAATGTATCGTAATGCCTGATTATTTGTAATTGCAACCGTTCTTTTTCGAGATAAACCGTATCGACCGGTTTCGTTTCGATGGTAGTATCTAACTGTATGGACGGAATACGAATGGTATCTATTATACGAACAGTATCTTTACTGATTAATTCAGGGTGTTTACGAACCAGCCTGTTTAAACGTCTTTGTGGGCTGCACGCAACAAAACCCATAAAAAGCAACAGCAGGCATAATTTAATGCCTTCGTGCTTTACGATGACGCCGTTCGCGTATTTCCAAAATTTTTGCATAGATAGTTAAAACAGCTATAACTATACCGGTTATAAAACCAAACGCTTTTATATATGACTCTATATCATTGATATACTGAACCAAGCTACTGCTAATGCCAGATACGAATCCTATTATCGGATGTTTAGATAAAAATGATAGCATGTTATATACCTTGCATTATAAACCCCTGTTTATTAATGAAAAATGATTTAAAGCTAATGAAATTATCTCCACTAATTGAGTATGGATTAATATCTATTAGTTTATAATCAACGAACTTATCACCACCGCTTGGTATTATTGTTACAGCTACTGTTAAGCTTTGATTTATTATTATAAGATTTCCAACTCCTCGTTGCTTTGGATTAACAGAAGCTAAAGAATTTAAATTAATACTTTCCGTTGTTATATCAGATTTCAGAATGATTAAGCCAATAGGGTCTAATAACTCTCCCGAATAAGTACTATCAACTATTTGCAACGATTCAAAATGCTTGTATAAATAAAACGGATTATAATTTTCTGTATCGTTGGCTTTTAAATAATCGCTTAATTCAAACGATTTTTGCAAAACATCATAATCATCTGCTATGCCTCCCGGTGTTGTTTTGATACATACAAGCATATCGCCCTTTTCGAGCTTAATCGTATCTTTACCTTCTACACCAATTATACCATCGGCTACGACATAAAATTTGTCGCCCTTAGTGGCAGCCGGAATAGCTGTAGTTACTCTTGGGTCTAACGGATTAATATTTTCACTGCTTCCGCCAACTTTTACCCATTGATTGTTGCGTTTAACGTAATAATTGTCGTCGCTACCTTGACATATGTACTCGTTGTAAATAGTACCCGGTTTTGGAATAATAACTTCTGCCATAGTTGTATATTTTAAAAGTTTATACTATGTTATATTTTTGCTGAATGCCATATATTTGAATCCCTTGGCCATGGGCTAAATAATCGGGATTGCCCTCGTGTTTAAAAATAATGGGGGCTATTTTCCACAGGTCTGAAACAGCAATAGTATTAGTGCCTAATACTTGCTTTATTTCTTGTTTCATTGCCTTTCGTGCACTTTCGGGGTTCTCCGATGCTGGAGTTAAGCGGTCAATAAGTTTATCTATGGTATTATAACCTCTCTTAATCTGAGTTCTGGCATTGATTAACCATGCACGTATGCCATGTTCCAATGTGTCAAAACTTTCAAACACAAATTTTTGTCCCGGTTCGGGATATATTTTACCTTGCCATTTTTCGTTTGTATAACGCAAATGACCCGGATTGTTTTTTGCTCCTTTAACGATAGTCATATCTGAGTTGCTTTTTTTAACTTTTCGTAGTATAAGCCAAATTATAGCTATAATAATAGATGTAAACAATGCTATTAATATAAATTTCTTGGTTGTATTCATTTATTATGAATCTGATTTAAATGTAGAGGAATAATTGATGGGTATATTTGCTCTTATTAACCATTTCTTTATGGTAATGGTACCTTTTACGGTATAATTGTTTTTGCCGTAATTCGACAAACTCATGAGCAGATGTTCCATCGAAACTACTTTTTTAGGCGATAATTGAAAACCAACCTTTGCCATAAGGTTGCCATTGGGTAATAATTCTGTTGCAGATTCTTCCTGTTCTAATGAACTAACAAAATAGCCGTCAATATATAAATCGAGTTTCAGATTCGATATTTCGATGTTGCCGAACGGATTCGTAATAAGCAAATAGAGTGTGCCGGATAGCTCTTTTATCGAAACTTTTTTAAATTTAATATCTACAACCGAAAGGCTAAGCTGTGCTAATTTTTGCTTTATATAAACAAAAGCTATAATTAGCACAGCAATAATGATTAATATAATGAAGTACAGCATTTTCATATTTGAACGTCAAATTTTACAAGCATATCGTTAACTTCTTTTCGATCGTTTCCCCTAAGTTCGTCGGCTAACCATTGTATTAGATTACCCGAAAAACTACTGAACATTGATGTTGATTTTCGAACGCCGAATGCTTTTACAAGTGCATACCAATCGCTTTTGGTGCGAAGTTTTGCTATTACTTCTTTAATAGCATCTTCGTTGGTACCTGCCCCATCCATGGCAATAAACAATTTATCGGCCATTGATTTATAATCGGCTTGCGGATATGTAAGAGCATTGGATATAATGGCATTATCGACTTCGGATACCAATTGTTTGTCTTTGCCGGATTGAACAGCTTTTTGTATTTTCCGGTATATAATCCATATAATAATAATAACGATAAGCACTATAATTGCCCACGTTATTAATTTTCCCGGTGTTACGTTATTTATTTTCATAATGGCCTGGAATTATTTTTTTCCTTTTTTGCCTCTAAAGAAAATAAAATAAGCCGCAATAATAAGAATGACAACAACTACGGCAATAATAATCCATGTTTTATTGTTCTTTTTGTCCGGTTGTTCGGCATCTGAACTTTTTTCGATTGGCTGACCTTCTTCTTCGGTTGGTTTACCTAATATGCCACCTACTAATTTACCGGCACCGGCTAATATGTTTTTAATAGCCCCACCTTCTTCAACCGGTCTGCCTTCTCGTATGGCATCGGCTTTTGCTTTTTCTTTTTCAGCTTTGGCAAGTCGAATTGCATTTTTTGCTTCTTTTTTTTTCTTTTTCATTTCTAGTCTTTGTTTACGGCGTTCTTTGGCTGCCTTACCAAGTCCAAGAAAATCGCTGTAATCGGTTTCGTAACTTGCAGCATAAATATCGGTTAATTCGTCCGGAGTATTCATATTTAATAAATTTAAATGGTTTAACAATTTTTTGTTTTGATTTACAGCTAAATCGTAAAGAAATAATTTGTTGAAAATAGCATTCGTTCGTCCGTAATGCCCCATTTTGTCGTACTGAAGAACCTGGGTTAACGAGCCTAAAATTTTTGAAAGCGGATACCCCTGTTTAAGCAATTTTTTCATTGCATATTCGTCGGCCTGTTCTTCATTTTTGGTATTGAGAACCAAATGACCTTCTTCGTGTGCGATTATAAAATCTTTATACACGGGGTCCATGCCTTCGAAATGCTTTTTGCTTATATAAACAATACCATTTCGATGGTCGGCTCGTGCCGGTGTACCTTCGATGTACGGAACTTCTAATATGGCATTTACTTTTGTCATTATTTCTTTTTAGCTGCTTGTTTAACGCAATTTTGCCACTTCATAGTTGGGTGTGCTTTGCGTATTTCTTTTGCTTTTTTCATTATCTGCCTTCCTTTGGCAGCTAATTGAGCTTTAGTTAATTTAGCCATAATTTATTTTTTTTAAAAAAGAGGCTGCCTACGCCTTATTGATTAAGGTTTTGGCAAGCCCCTCACAATTTTTTTATTCGTCGTCTTCACCATCAAAATTGCTCCTTAACAAGCTTTGTGTTGCAGGTAAACCCGGCATCGCTTGTCTAACGGCATGTAAACGTTGCACGTTGCCAATACCTACTTTGGCAAAGGTGGAAGCTGCTTGCGAACGTTTGTTTTTCATGGCTACCGAAGCAGAAAGTACGCCACCGAAGAAGAAGGTAATAGAACATGTACTGCCTGCAATAATAGGAATACTTAATTCAACTTCGCTCGATGCAATAATTCCGGGCGTTGGAACAGTTACTATTTTGTCGCGGTAGGTATTTTCGTTGGTATATGTACCTAAGTCAATAATACGGCTTTGCAGATCTTTAAACGGACTTAATTCTTTATACACCATCTGTTGTTGAACTTGAGTAGCATCGCTTGAGCTAATACGTATTGCATTAAGATTAGTCGGGTTTTTCATAATAAATGACAATAATTCTTTAATGGTCTTTGGACTACCGGTTGCAGATAATGTTTTAGTGTCAACGGTTTTGATAGCTCCGTCAATTAGCCAATTATTGCCGGTAGCACCGGGATACCATGTATAACCGGGGAAAAGAATAACATTTTCGGTTGTGGTAAGGTCATTTTTAATATTGACTAGAAACACGCGACCGGCTGAATGTTCGGTAGCAAATGAAGTGTTTGGACCGCCAAAATCGAGCCATTGATCACCTTCACCGGTGTAATAGCTTTCGCCCTCGAAGCTGGAAAAATTGTCGTTTGCAAAATCTTGCAAATTAGCAGGCATTATGCTTGCTGATACTACGGCTGCAGGTGCAAAAAAGCAAGAACCTATTGCAGCTAAAGCGAATAAAATAACACTAAACTTTTTCATAAATTACTGATTTTTAAGGTTTTTTGATTAAACATTTTTTTTAACTGAAAATTTGATTTTTGGCTTTATTTCGCCCTTTCCGGTAACGTTGCCGGCATTGTCGTATAATACGACTTCTTGTTTCATGATGTACGATACAATTAATGTAACTACAACGGTAAGTACGACAAGAAACAAAAGATTTTTCCAATTGAAAGCTTTACCAACTGTGGTAGCTGCTTCCGATACAATGTTAGTTGGAGTTTGCATAATAATTTCTTTTTAAAGTTTTTTTTATTGTTGAAATACAAATATCTGTAGTTGTTTGCAGTAGCTTATTCTAATAGGTATATTTTTGCCTATAAAGATTAATTTTTACCCATTTTTGCAATAAATTGAAAAAGGCAGCGGTTTAGCTGCCTTTTTCGTTCACTCTATCTGGAGGCGGAAAATAATAAAAAAAACCTATACTATATAATTATATAGCACTCCGCCGATGGGTTCACTTGCACCATTCAATAATTCTTAAAGCTAATTTAATTCCTTCTTGTGATATTATCACTTTTAATTCGCCGTCTTTTCCGGCTTTTTCGCGTAGAATTTGTTTTGCATTTTCGATATATCGTAAAGCTTCTTGGTACGGGTCTTTTTTAATTTTTTCGGCTTGCATATATCATTTTTTTTACAAATATAATATTAATTGTCTGGTTCGCCAAGTTCCTCGTATATAACTCTGATTTCTTTTGGAGTAAATAAATATCCTTCGCGTTTGTTTTTAATGATTTTTTTACGCTTCAACCACGAGTACATTGTTTTATTACTCACTCCATATTTAGCAGCCAGCTCAGTTAAGGTCATGGCTTTGCAAACGGGTTTATTTTCTTCCATAATTTTAAAAAGAATTGTTTTACTAAATACATTTTATGTTCTACAAGACTTAGCGTAATGAGCTCATATAATCGTTGTTGACGAGCTTTTCGGTTGTTGAAATTGTATGTTTTAAACAGATTGTATATTTCTTCCGGGTCGATATTTAAATGCTTCGTGCAATAATTAAAAGTAGCCCTGTCGCAATCGTATTCGTTGGTAAATTTACGGCGGCGGCGGTGCCATTCGAGCAAAAATTTTAATTGATTTTCGCTGATTCGGCTGATAAACGGATAATTAACTTCAATTATTTTTTTGCTTTTTGCTACTCTTATATATCGAATACCATTGTTAACACGAATTCTGTAGGTTTTATAAAAAACCGGTATTCCCTGAAGCAGGTTTTCTTTAAATTTAATAAATTCTAACGGTTGCATGTTCGTATGGATTATTACTGTTCATAACTTGTTCGTAAGCTTTTATTACTTCGTCGAATGCTACTATATCGTTTTTCCGATACGTAGGATTGTCGCAGCGAAATATGGTTATATTATCGAGTACGCGAAACATTTCGGGCGGTACATACGAAAAACCATGAAAAAGAAAAATAAGATCCAGATTCTTTTGTTTGGAATCTAAAATAAATGCACGTACATCGTCGGATAATTGCCGGCGTATATATTTACTTGCATCTTCAAAAATAACCAGGGCATTGTATAAATGTGTGTTAATAGTATTAAGGATTTCGTCGGTATTACTGCCAAAAATTCTATAAACATTCGGTTTTTTCCATCGCGATAGCAAATCTGTATTAATAGCAGCCACATCTTTATACGCCGGATGGTCTATTGTGTCGGCAATTAATATTTTTTGACCGGGTAAAGCCTGACGATATGATTCTATGAGTTTGCGTACATAGGTAGTTTTTCCGCTGCCTCGACGCCCTAAAATTGCAGAAACATTGTTTATTCTGTAATTGCTCATACATCTAAGTTTTCGAGTTTAGAAAACAAGGGCAAATAACGTGGAACCGAAACATAAGCCAGTGCCGTAAATAACATAAATTCAGGACCAAGTTGAATATTATACTTAGAAAACACCTTAGCAAGTGGACTTTTAAGCATTTCTATTTCTTTTTCCTTATAGGGTACTTCGTCGCATAATTCTTTATAGGTTCGGTATTTTTCTTCGAGTTTTAAGTCTTCTTCGGTAAGCTCAACTTCGGGTTGTCTCTTTTTTTCGTTCAATGCTTTCAGCTGCTCGAGTTCTTTGCGTGTGAACATTGATTTCTGATACAGCCATGGCAATGTTAGTGTTTGCAAACCATCGAATAAAGCAATAGACATTTCGGCCTGCTCTTCGTATTCGCTTTCGGATAATCGCGGTTTTGACGGCTTTTGCGGTTCAATAGGAGGCTGATCGGGTGGAGGTGGAGGCGGTAATTCAAAATCGTCGGCATTGATAGCAGCTTTAATTTCGGTTGCAACATTGTCGGATGCAACATTTTCAGAGGCATTTAAAAAATCGCTTTGTTTTAAACCTTCGTTTTTAGGTTCGGTAGGTTCTTTCAGTATATCGATTAAATCAATATTACTGGGAGTTTCCGGTAGCTTCATATTGATTCAATTTATTGATAAATTGTAAAATTTCTTCCATTAACTTCGGATTGTCTTGAATTTTTCGTATGATGCCCGGAATTTTTGCGAACATCATACCGTTATCGGCAATTTTTTTTAAATTCAGCAAGTCCGAAACATTGCTGAATAGTTGCTTTCCTTCTTTTAAAAGCTTTTTCAGCTCTTTATTTTCAGTTAGAAGTTTTTTGTTTTCTTCATAAAGCTGAGAATACTGTTTAATTTCGTCAAATTGTGTCATATTATTGATTTTTAAGTTGATTTAAATATTCTATATCTTCTTTGGTAAGCATAAACTCATTGCGACGATGGAATGTATAGAGCATTTTTTGAATAAGTTCGCCATACGTTTTAGCATAACCGTCGCGTTTAGCTATTTCTAAAATTCCCCAGAAATATTCGCGATAGTTTTCGGGCAATTCGATTTGAATCGTTTTTTCTTTTTCGTCGAGCAACTCTTTTATGCGTTCTTGCATATCGGTAGCCGTTTTGCTGATGCTTTCGATGCTTTGTTTCAGCTGCTCGTTTTCCTGAACAAGTTCCGGTAGTGGGACTTCTTTTACAATCTCTTTGGGTTTTACATTGGTAACGGCTTTAGATACTGCTGTAATGAAAATCTTGCTGCGAGGCATGGTTTCATCGTCTCCGCGAAGAAGATATAAATTTTCATTTACATAATCGGCTTCTTCCTGACTTAATCGGATTGAAAATTGCGTTGGTAAAGGATTTTTAATTTCACTCATAATTTTTTTATTTTAAGGTTAAACATTCTTCATTTTTTTTCGTATATTTGCATGGGTTTTGGCATACACATGCAGCCATGTAAAAACCATAGCGACGACACTTTTATGGTTTATCCCGTTAAGGGCTCTTTTTGAGCCCTTTTTTAATAACAAATGCTGTAAGTAACCATTGCTTCTTTTTATTTTTATAAACTAATTCAACTACAAAT
>JABUFC010000068.1 GCA_013314715.1 Bacteroidales bacterium
TAAAGAATGTACTTTTTGTTTGTCATCCAAACCACCCAGCCAAATATGCCCAATCGCCTACAGCCACAAAGAATTTTTCGGGTTTTTTATATTTTTATTTAATGTACTTTTTGTATGGCGGGGGATATATGGTTTATTTACAAAAAGAGCTGCCCTTTTGGGACAGCCTTTTCAATATTTAATTTTATCAGATTTAATTATCCTTTATAAAAAGGGAATTTTACCACTTTAGCTTTTAGCAGTTTATCACGCACTTTTACATAAATAATGGAATCGGGTTTTGAAAACTCGGTTTTTACATATCCCATACCAATTCCTATTTTCAACATAGGCGACATAGTTCCCGAGGTAACGTGTCCGATTTTGTTGCCTTGTTCGTCGCAAAGTTCGTATTCGTGGCGTGGAATACCTTTGTCAATCATTTCAAACCCTATGAGTTTGCGTGTTGTGCCGTTTTTCTTTTGGTTGAGTAAATATTCTTTATCAATAAAATTTTTATGGTCGGCAAATTTGGTAATCCAACCTAAACCAGCTTCAATGGGCGATGTGGTATCGTCTATATCGTTGCCATAGAGGCAAAAGCCCATTTCGAGGCGCAAGGTGTCACGTGCTGCTAATCCAATGGGTTTAATTCCAAATTCGGCACCCGCTTCAAAAACCGCATTCCAAATATGTTCGGCATCTTTGTTGGCAAAATAAATTTCGCAGCCACCGGCACCGGTATAACCGGTTGTAGAAAGAATTACATCTTTTATGCCTGCAAAATCGAGTTTTTTGAACGTATAATATTCCATATCTAAAATAGGAGTGGATGTGAGTTTTTGCATCGCTTTAAGTGCCAAAGGACCTTGAACGGCTAATTGCGATATTTCGTCAGAAGCATTATAGAGTATAGCTCCGAATTTATTTTGCGATTGTAGCCAGTTCCAATCTTTTTCGATATTGGCAGCATTTACAACGAGTAAATACGTTTCATCATCAATTTTATAAACCAGTAAATCGTCAACAATACCGCCTTTGCCATTTGGGAAACACGAATATTGTACTTTTCCGTTGTATAAAGCGGCAGCATCGTTAGAGGTTACCCATTGTACAAATTCGAGTGCGTGGGGTCCTTTTACCCAAATTTCACCCATATGCGAAACATCAAATACTCCAACCTTTGTTCTTACGGTTACATGTTCTTCAATATCTCCAGCATATTTTAGAGGCATATAAAAACCTGCAAATGGTACCATTTTGGCACCTAATTTTTCATGAATGGATGATAAAGCTGTACGTTTCATATTTAAAATTTTGTAAAATAATTAGTATTTAAGTTTTAGCAAAAGTAATGAGAAAGATTTTAAAATTCAATATAAAAAGGCAGTAAAAATTAAGGTAGATAAAAAAGTATTTTATATTTCGGCAATTACTGTTTTATTACCTTTAACTTTTTGATTTAACGAAACTTTAATGTTTGCATTAAGTGGTAAAAAAATGTCTACTCGCGAACCGAATTTAATAAAACCGAGTTGTTGCCCTTGTATACATTCCATTTCGGGCAATGCGTAAGTAACAATTCGGCGAGCTAATTTGCCTGCAATTTGGCGAATAAGTATTTCTTCGTTATTGTATGTTTTAACTACAGTAGTAAAACGCTCGTTTTCTTCAGATGCTTTTGGCTTCCATGCCACTACATATGTGCCTGGGTGATATTGAGAGTACAAAATCGTGCCGTTTACGGGAATCCAATTAATATGTACATTGAGTGGAGACATAAAAATTGATATTTGAATACGTTCATCGTTAAAATATTCTTTCTCAAATGTTTTTTCAATTACAACCACTTTTCCATCGGCAGGTGCTAAAATTTGTCCATGTTCACAAAAGAAATCTCTTTTTGGTACTCTAAAAAAGAATATAATAATAGCCCATAATAAAAGCGAAATAATACTTATAAAAAGATTTATCCAATACCATTCGGGAAATAAATAATGCATTAAAAAGTTTAATAATAGTAAGAACAATCCCGAAAATCCTATTATTTTTAATCCTTCGCGATGTATTTTAAGCCATATCAATTTTTTTGCATTGTCGTCCATGAATAAATTTTTTCAAAATTAAAATTTTACATCGATAATTGCAAATATATATAAGCAACAGGAGCCGACAAAAAAACGCTGTCGAAACGGTCTAATATACCGCCATGTCCAGGAATGAAATTTCCGGAGTCTTTGAGGTCTAATGTGCGTTTAAAGAGCGATTCAACCAAATCGCCCATAGTACTTGAAAAAATAACTAAAACGGCTAAAATCATCCAGTTTTGCCACGAAAGCATATGAAAAACTTGTGGGAAAAAGAAAGTAAGAGCAACCGTAGCTATTCCTCCGCCTATAGCTCCTTCCCATGATTTTTTGGGTGATATGCGTTCGAAAAGACGATGTTTGCCAAAAGAAACTCCAAATAAATATGCTAATGAATCGTAAAGCCATATAATGGTAAAATATCCTAAAATTATGAAAGGGGAATATATGATCGTTCTTTCAGGATTAAAAAATAAAACATCGCTAACAAAACCTTCGTAGTTTTGAATATCGGTGTTATTTATGTTTAGTAAATCCTGACGTTCAATAAATACCAAATTGTTTAAAAGAGCAATGGGAACGACCAAGTAAACGATGGCTAATAGGCTAAATGCAATATTGTGAATAGGTTTTTTGTGGTAACGATAAAGCTCACCCACAAACAAGAAAAAAATAAATGGAATTATGAAAATGAAAAGCCAACGATTATCAATTAAATTGAGACTAATAAAAAAATGAGTTGTAAAAATTGTCAACCCAATAACAAGTATATATAAGTATGGAATATGGATGTGTAGCCTTTTTACCATTAAATAAAATTCGTAGAGCGATAGTGTAATAATAATGCTCATTAACAAAAAGTATGTAATACTTCCTATATATAGCATTCCTACCATTACTAATAAGAATACTATACCACTAATAGAACGCTGTATAAGATTATTCCAAGCTAACATCAATTCCTTTTAATGTGTTTTTGGCTTCTCCAATTAATTCTACAGGAACATAAATTTCGTATTCGCCAATTAGCAAAGTACTATCTTTTTTATTAATAACGGTATAAGGGATTTGCGATTGTTCAAGTTCATTTTTTATTTTTTCTAAACGAATTTCATCGTTGCAATGCATAAGCAATGCCCAATTTTCATTATTCTTTTTCATGTGATATCGTATTAATATTGATTTCCGATTTTGTTTCCGATATATTTTCTTTTTCTAATTCTTCTTGTGGAGTAGCAAAAGGTCTTTTCCCAAAAATAGCTTCCACATCTTCGGTAAAAATTACTTCTTTTTCAAGGAGTAGTTGAGCTAATTTTTCGAGACCTTCGCGATGTTCGATTAAAATAGATTTAGCTCGTTCGTATTGATTATGAATAATATTTTTAACTTCTTTATCAATAATTTCGGCTGTTTTTTCGCTATAGGGTTTCGAGAACATAAATTCTGATTGTCCTGTACTATCGAAGTAACTAACATTTCCTAAGGTTTCGCTCATACCAAAATATACAATCATAGCGTAGGCTTGCTTAGAGACACGTTCTAAATCATTGAGCGCACCCGTCGATATTTTTCCAAATATTATTTCTTCGGATGCTCTACCGCCTAAAGTAGCACACATTTCATCAAACAGTTGTTCTTTATTTGAAAGTTGTCGTTCTTCGGGTAAGTACCATGCTGCTCCTAAGCTTTTTCCTCGCGGAATAATAGTAACTTTTACAAGAGGGTTGGCATATTGGCAAAACCAACTTACGGTAGCATGTCCGGCTTCGTGAAAAGCAATCACCTTTTTTTCATCGAGGGTAATTACTTTATTTTTTCGTTCTAATCCTCCAACTATTCTATCGATAGCATCGAGAAAGTCTTGGCGTTCGACAATTTTTTTCTCTTTACGAGCAGCTATAAGGGCAGCTTCGTTGCAAATATTTGCAATGTCGGCGCCACTAAAACCAGGTGTTTGTTTGGCTAAAAACGAAATATCGAGTGAAGGGTCGTATTTAATAGGTCTGAGGTGTACTTTAAAAATAGCTTCACGCTCTTTTAGTTCGGGTAATTCGACGTGGATTTGACGGTCGAAACGGCCAGCACGAACCAATGCCTTATCGAGCATATCGGCTCTATTGGTAGCGGCTAAGATAATAACTCCCGAGTTGCTATCAAAACCATCCATTTCGGTAAGTAATTGGTTTAGTGTATTTTCGCGTTCGTCGTTTGAGCCAAAATTAGGATTTCTTCCGCGTGCTCTACCTACGGCATCAATTTCATCGATAAATACAATACAGGGGGCTTTTTCTTTTGCTTGTCGGAACAAATCGCGAACTCGCGAAGCACCTACACCAACAAACATTTCAACAAAATCGGAACCACTAATGGAGAAAAATGGGACATTGGCTTCGCCAGCCACAGCTTTAGCCAATAAGGTTTTACCCGTTCCTGGAGGACCTATTAATAATGCTCCCTTGGGAATTTTGCCACCGAGTTCTGTGTATTTTTTGGGATTTTTTAGAAACTCAACAATCTCTTGAAGTTCAATTTTAGCTTCATCTAAACCGGCTACATCGTTGAAATTTACATTAATACGTGATTCTTTGTCAAAAACTTTTGCTTTCGATTTTCCGATATTAAAAATTTGACTTCCGCCCGATCCTCCTCCTGCCATACGGCGGAAAATGATGATCCAAAAAACGATGAGCAAAATAGGAAGTATTAGCCATGAAAATAAATCGCCCCAAACGTCTTTACGTATTTCTGTTTTTAAAACAACTCGTTGTTCGGGTGGGAAATCGGCTTGAATTTTTTCGAGATTCTCTTGAAAAGCATCGATCGATAAAATAGTTAGATAAAATTGTGGTTGGTTAATACGTAATCCTTTTTGTTTTAGGTTTTTATATTTTTCTGAGTTAAAGGCTTGAGGACGTAAGTAAATTTCTGCAGTTTCTTTATTGACGACAACAATTTTTTCAATCTCATTGGCTGTGATCATTTCTTTTAGTTTGTAGAAATCAATTTCTTCGGGACTCCCACCAAAATCGTAAAATTGTAATATAATAAATCCCAAAAGAATGACCATGTAAATCCAATAAATATTGAATTTAAATTTGGGTAATTTATTTAGTTTCTTTTCGTCCATAATTAAACAGCATTATACGTTATAATTTCTGCATCGGCCCATAATTTTTCAATCTCGTAATATTCACGTGCTTGAGTTTGCATTACATGAACAACAATATTGATATAGTCTAAAATAATCCAATATGCATTTTGTTTACCTTCTACCGAAAAAGGAGCTTCGTTAAGTACTTTTTTTGTTTTTACTTGAATGTTTTCGACAATACTTTCAATTTGAACCGTAGTGTCGGCGCTGCAAATTACAAAATAATCGCTAACCCTTGATTCAAATGAACTAAGGTTTATAGCAATAATATTATGGGCTTTTTTTTCGTCGGCAGCTTCTAATATAACCTCCAATAAGTCTTTGGTGTTTTTTTTATTTTTTAAAACTCGTTTTGCCATATTCTATTTTAGAACTGCAAAGTTACAAATAATTTTGTAAAGAAATTTTCGAAAAAACTGATTTTAACCTATACATAATATTCAAATAATACTCTACCTTTACTCCATATTTTTAAAATATAATAATAATTATCAACATACTGTAAAACAAATAATTACAATCATGAGCAAAGTAAAAAATGCAATTGAACTTGAAAGCGCAGTAGTTAAATTTGTAGGTGATTCGGGCGATGGAATGCAACTAGTCGGAACCCTTTTTGCCGATACTACTGCTTACGATGGAAATGATTTAGCTACATTTCCTGATTATCCAGCAGAAATTCGCCCTCCGCAAAATACAATCGTTGGAGTATCGGGTTTTCAAGTACATTTTGGAAGTAAAAAAATTTTAACTTTCGGGGAAAAACTCGATTTATTAGTTGCACTAAATCCTGCTTCGTTAAAGGCAAATCTTAAATGGACTAAAGCAGACACGGTAATTTTAGTTGATGTTGATGCATTTGACGAAAGTGCGCTCGAAAAATCGGGTTATTCATCGAATCCTTTAACCGATGGAAGTTTAAAAGGCCGAAAGCTGATACAAGTTCCAGTTACTACCCTTATTAAGGAAAAGACAGCTTCGTTAGGCATTGATAATAAAACCGCTCTTCGAACCCGCAACATGTTAATGTTAGGCTTAGCATTACGCGTTTTTAACAAAAGAACAGACTATTGTGAGCGTTACATCGATAAAAAATTCGGCAACAAAGGCAATGTTGCTGAATTAAATAAAATGATTCTAAAAGTTGGTTATGACTATTTTGATAAACTTCCAAGCGAAGAAAAAATTAGCTTTTATGTAGCTCAAGCCAAACTCGAAAAAGGTAAATACAGAAATATAAATGGAAATACCGCCACTGCATGGGGGTTAATAGCTGCTGCCGAACGTGCTAATTTACAGTTGTATTTAGGTTCATATCCTATTACACCTGCAACCGAGATCTTAATGGAACTTGCAAAACACAAATCGTTAGGAGTTAAAGTTGTTCAAGCAGAAGATGAAATAGCAGGTATTACTTCAGCTATAGGTGCAAGTTTTGCAGGAGCATTAGCAGCTACTTCTACTTCTGGTCCTGGCTTATCGCTAAAAAGTGAGGCACTCGGTTTAGCTGTTATGCTCGAATTACCCTTGGTAGTGGTTAATGTACAGCGTGGAGGTCCATCGACTGGATTACCTACAAAATCGGAACAAGCCGATTTAGTTCAGGCATTGTATGGTCGTAATGGCGAAGCTCCTATGTTGATTATGGCAGCAGATTCGCCTGCCGATTGTTTTTATTCAGCATTTATGGCAGCCAAACTTAGTGTTGAACATATGACTCCTTGTATTTTACTTACCGATGGGTCATTAGGAAATGGTTCCGAGTTGTTTAAAATTCCTGATGTAAATACCATGCCCGAAATAAAACCACCTTATGCACAACCTAATACTCAATATCAGCCATACGAACGCAACCCCGAAACCTTAGCTCGTTATTGGGCAATACCTGGTACTGAAGGTTTGCGTCATCGTATAGGTGGATTAGAAAAAGAAAATATTACAGGAATTGTTAGTACTGATCCTGATAATCATGAGCTTATGGTTAAGTTGCGAGCCGAAAAAGTACAGCGTATAGCCAATTATATTCCCGATCAAGAAGTTTTTGGTGAACAAGAAGGCGATTTGCTTGTTGTAAGTTGGGGTGGCACTAAAGGTGTAATTCGTGAATCGGTAATTGAAATGCAAAAGGAAGGTAAAAAAGTGAGCCATGCACATTTTCGTTATATAATGCCATTACCCAAAAATACCCAACAAATATTTTCAAAATTTAAAAAAATAATTGTTTGTGAGCTTAACAGTGGTCAATTTGTAGGATATTTGAGGGCTACTTTACCACAATTTAAATACGATCAAGCCAATAAGGTACAATCGTTGCCTTTCTTTATTGATGAATTAAAAGAAAAATACTATAAATTATTGGAGGAATAAACTATGTCACCTATTATAAATAGTATCGAACGTTCAAACGTTGAACTTACCAAAGAAGATTTTGTTAGCGGATTGCCGGTAAAATGGTGTCCTGGTTGTGGAGCTCATGCCATATTAGCTGCAGTAGAAAATGTTTTTCCAAAAATTGGCTACAAAAAAGAAAATTTTACTATTGTTTCGGGTATAGGTTGTTCGTCACGATTCCCATATTATGTTAATACTTATGGATTTCATGGCATTCATGGTAGAGCGCATGCTATTGCTACCGGCGTAAAAGTGGCCAACCCTAAACTTAGTGTTTGGATAGCAACCGGCGATGGCGACTCTATGGCTATTGGTGGAAACCATTTTATACATATTATTCGTCGAAATGTAGATGTAAATATTATTTTATTTAATAATATGATTTATGGTTTAACCAAAGGGCAATATTCGCCAACTACTCCAATGGGTTCAGTTACTAAAACTTCGCCCTATGGTACCATTGAACATCCTTTTAATACAGGAGAATTAGTAATGGGGGCACAAGGAACCTTCTTTGCTCGTGTTCCTGATAATAATGTTAAACTTATGACTGAAGTATTATTTGAAGCAGCTAAACACGATGGCACTTCAGTTGTTGAAGTATTTCAAAATTGTGTTATTTTTAATGATAAAGTTCATGCTCAAATAACATCGAAAGAATATAAAGACGAAAATCAGGTAATTCTTAAAAATGGCGAACCCATTATTTTTGGTGCCAATAAAGATAAGGGTATCCGATTAAATGGCACACGCTTAGAAGTGGTTAAAATTGGAGAAAAAGGTGTTACCGAAGAAGATCTATTAGTTCATGATCAATATCAACAAGATCCTGGTATACATTTAATGCTTGCAAAAATGGGACCTCCTCATTTTCCTGTAGCAATGGGAGTTATACGTTCTGCTATGTATCCTACTTACGATGACCTTGTTGAAATGCAGATAGAAGAAGCCAAAAAGACAAGTAAAATTAAATGTGTTAATGATTTATTAAATAGTGGTGATACCTTTGAAATTAGCTAAAATTTATTATTTAATATTTAAAAAAGGCTGTCTAATGGGCAGCCTTTTTTATTATGATATTTGTAATAGTTTTAGAATAATCCTGAAATATTTCCTTCGTTGTCAATATCAATTAGTTCTGCACTTGGTACATCGGGTAGCCCAGGCATACGCATAATGGTACCAGCAATTGGAATAATAAATCCAGCTCCAGCGGCAATTTCTATTTCTCTAATTTTAATTGTAAAATCGCGAGGACGTCCTTTTTTAGCTGGATCGTCAGATAACGATTTTTGAGTTTTGGCCATGCAAATTGGAAATTTGTTGAATCCTAATTCATTGATTTTTTGAATGGTTTGTTTTGCTTGTAATGAATATTCTACGTTTTTGGCACCATACATTTTGGTTGCAATGGTTTCTATTTTTTGTTCAACCGACCATTCAAAATCATACAATGGTTTAAAGCATGTTTTACATGCGTCTGCTTTTTTAGCCACTATATGCGCAAGCTCTTCTGCACCAGCGCCGCCCTTAGCCCAAACTTCGATAACAGAAACATCAATACCCATTTGTTGGCAATGTTGTTTTACCACATTTAATTCTTCTTCGGTATCGGATGGGAATCGATTTATGGCAACTGTTGGTTTTAAGTTAAAATAAGATAAATTTTCGATATGTTTATCAAGATTTTCTAACCCTTTTAATACTGCTTCTACATTGGGATTATTTAAATCGGCGAGTTTAGCACCTCCATGATATTTTAATGCTCTAACAGTAGCAACTAATACCGTCGCATTTGGGAAAAGACCCGCAATTTGCGACTTAATATTAAAAAACTTTTCTGCTCCTAAATCGCTTGCAAAACCGGCTTCTGTAACTACATAGTCTGAAAAAGTTAAAGCCATTTTGGTTGCAACAATGGAGTTTGTTCCTTGAGCGATATTAGCAAATGGTCCACCGTGAATAATAGCAGGATTACCTTCAATTGTTTGAACTAAATTGGGCATAATAGCTTCTTTAAGTAGGGCAGCCATTGCACCTTGTGCTTTTAAATCGCGAGCAAAAACAGGCTTGCCTTCCCATGTGTCGCCAATGTATATGTTTCCGAGTCTTTCTTTTAAATCGTTTATGTCTTTCGATAAACAGAGTATTGCCATAATTTCTGAGGCTGCTGTAATGTCAAATCCTGTTTCGCGAGGAACTCCATCGGTGGTGCCACCTAGCCCAATAACAATTTTTCTTAGAGCACGCTCGTTCATGTCCATTACTCTTTTCCAACGAATGGTACGGGGATCGATTCCTAGATTATGTTTTTTGTTTTGAAGATTATTATCGATTAGAGCAGCTAATAAGTTATGTGCTTTTTCTACAGCCGAAATATCGCCAGTAAAATGTAAATTTATTTCTTCCATAGGTAATACTTGACTATACCCACCGCCAGCAGCCCCTCCTTTTATGCCAAAAACAGGACCTAATGAAGGTTCTCTTAATACAACGGTCGTTTTTTTGCCAATACGATTCATAGCTTGCGTTAAACCTATTGAAGTAGTGGTTTTACCTTCGCCAGCAGGGGTAGGTGTAATGGCTGTAACTAAAATTAACTTATTTTGTTTACGCTTTTCTTCATCAATCAATTTTAAAGGAATTTTGGCTTTATATTTTCCATACGGAATAATTTGATCTTCAGGTATTCCTAATATTTTTGCAATTTCTGTTATTGGTCGCATTTTTGCTGCTTGAGCAATTTCAATGTCAGATTTCATATTTATACATATTTAAATTTTTACAAATATACAAATTATTTAGAATGATTCAAATGTTTGTATGTTTTTTAACATATTTTTGCTGTTTATTATTTGGCATTAAAATTTTCGCTTTTTAAAAATAGACTTAGATATTTTATCTCAATACGAAACAGCTATAAAATTAAGACCTTTGCAAAACTCTTTTTTGTCATTGCGAATGAAGGGTTGGCATTGTGTTTTGGTCCCGAGAAATCGGGAGAAGCAATCTTCCCGATGCTCGTTAAAATTGTGTTGTGTGTGGTGGAGATTGCTTCTTCTTCTCTTTTTTAAGATAAGAATCGTATTCTAAGACATAACCAAATTTTTTTGATAAAAATTTTGTAAAAAAATTGAAACGTATGGCGTTTGTCTTTTAATTACAGCGAATAATCTTGCTACCAGTTTACAAGCAATAGCGTTAATAAC
>JABUFC010000069.1 GCA_013314715.1 Bacteroidales bacterium
TAAAATTTCTAATGCTGATACATGAACAATTTCCATAATATTAATTTTTTAGTTTATACTTTTTATTTTTCAAAATTACAATTTTTGTTGCATACGTGATACCAATTCCCACAAAAAATCCTAAAAATATTCCACCTATGACATCGGCAGGGTAGTGTAAGCCATTGTAAATTCGACTATATGAAATTAAAAGTACCCAAAAAATTAGTAAAACGATAATGATTTTTTTGCGAAAAATGGGAAAAAAAATTAAAAAAGTTGCAAAACCACTTGTATTGGCGGCATGCGACGATACAAAACCATAAGTTCCTCCCTTTATACCATGATTTAAATGTATGATGGTAGCATATATAGCATTATGCGATGGACGTAAACGCATAAAGTAATCTTTTATTAAAACCGATAATTGATCGCAGAGAATAAGCGTAAGAACGATTCCAATTACAATAATCAAGCCTTGTCTTTTGTACTGACGAAAAATAAAATAAATGATAATAGCATAGAGCGGTATCCATGTGTATTTATAACTTGCCCAGTACATAATTTCGTCAAAAAAAGGGTTATGCAGCGAATTGATGACCTCAAAAAATCGATGATCGAATTCAATCAGTTGTTTTAACATGTTTCTTTTTGAATTGAATTTTTTGATTTAACCAATGGCAGAGAAAAGCAGAACCACTGCCTATTAAAGCTCTAGCTAGCACATCGCTTGGGTAGTGAACTCCTAAATGCATGCGTGAGTATCCCACAGCGGTTGCCCATGCTATAGCTGGAGTTATGATATACCACTTGGGATATTCGATTGATAAAGCAGTGGCAGTGCTAAAGGCTTCGGAAGTATGTCCCGATGGGAACGATGCACTTCCACCGGATGATAATTTTTCTATCTCGGGATAAGTAATATAAGGACGTTCTCTATTGACACTGTATTTTAAAATTGTTGTAATGGTAGCTGTTACAAGAAGGCTCGAAGCTACAGTTAAGCTTTTACGAAATGTGGTACTATCTTTTTTAACCCAAGCATAAGTAGCCATACCTGCAATGACGCCACTTGAAATAAAGCCTCTGGTATTGGTTACAAATCGAAAAGTATTGTCGAGTTTTTGATTTCTATTTAAGTTAATCTTTTTAAGTAATTTAATATCTGTATTTTGTGAGAATGAGTGGATGAATACTAAATGAATAAAAATTAAATGAACAAGAAATTTAAACATAACTTATTTAATTCTATTTATTATATCCATAAAACGAGTAGAATCTTTTATTGGGAAGAATGCATTTTCGTTTTCAATCAAGAATTTATCGCAAAAGCCAAGTTTTATTGCTTTTGATAAAGAGTCAATGGAACGGCTATAAGCTTGTAGCTTAGCAAAATAAATTGACCAAAAATAAAGCATATCGCCGTTATATGGATCGGCTTGTTGATAAATATAGAGGTATTTTCGGCTTAAGTCCATACGATTTTGTTGAAGTGTGCTTTTGCAATAAGAATATGAAAGCAAACCTATAAAATTGAGTAACCGTAAATCCTTGTAATCGTTAGGGCTTAAATTCTTTTTGTTTTTAATGCTTTGATAAAAGTGTATTGTTTTTGACCACCATACAGAGTCTTTTTCAATAAAATATTTAGCTAAATTATCTTTTTCTTTTTGTTCATTTTTTAAAATGGTTTGAAATTGTTTCAGTGCATTTTTACTTTCAAATTTATTTATAAATATGGTCATCTCGTTAAAGGGGAAACCATAATATTTTAAATGTTGGCATAATGAACGTAATGATTGATATATAAGTACTTTTTTCCAACTATCACGAAGTGGAATAGTTAATGTGTTTTTGTATTGTCGTTTTACATAATTGGCAATATCGTTAGGGTTATTTTTTCCAAAAAAATTTAAGAAAGCAAACTCCATGATAGTATCGGCTGGCCATTCGTGTTCACCTTCGAAATAGTATGGCATGTATAACCAACTTACATTTTTTTGTATTTGATTGCTTTCGTACACTTCGGCAAAATTCATGTCTTTAAAACCAGCCATTTGAATAACGCAAAAAAGCGAATCTCTCCATGGTAAGGGGTTGGAATATCCGGCTCCGGCAGCTACGATTCCTTTGTACATGTTAGAATTGCTGCCAATCTGATAAACAGCCCTTGCCATTCCGCTAAATCCGCCAATGTATATTTTTTGTGTATCGATTGGAAGATATTCCGATGCATCTAATAGCATGCAGCTAATATATTGTTGAATTTCAGCTATGCTTTGTTGATTTTTGGTATTGTTCGATGAAAGCAGAATGATATTATATTTTTCGGCTAATTCCTGATATAGTGAAACGGTATAAGTACCTTTGGCATGAGGATCTAAAAGAATTAATACAGGATATTTGCTTAAACTATCTTTGGGGTAATAAAAACTATAAATACAGTTGGGGTCGTTGAGCGAGGTCATGTTGTTTATAATTCCTCTTTTAATTACTGTTTTGAGATTAACAACAGTATCGGTTTGGATATTTTCATTTTCTTTTTTTCGCGAAGCAGTATTACACGAGGACAATAGCCATAAAATACTTATTGATAATAGGATAATAATGTTAACTCGATGCTTCATCATGGAATGAATTTTAATAAATGCTTTTTTTGCAATGATAGTAATTTTTGTTGAATATCCTTTTTAATTTCGGGCAAATACCAGAAAAATAATTCTTTTTGTAGTTTGCGTTCGTTCATGCTTTTCGGAACATAAACTCTTTTTTGGGTATAGGGGTCAAGACCTGTGTAATACATAACCGATGCTAATGTCATGGGAGTAGGAGTAAAATCTTGCACTTGTTCGGGTTTTATGTTTAGTTGTTTTAATGCTTGAGCTAGTGAAACCATGCTTTCGATGGTAGAACCGGGGTGATTCGAGATAAAGTAGGGTATAATTTGCTGCTTGAGTTGATGTTGTCGGTTAATGTTCTCGAACAGCGTGTAAAATTCTTTAAAAAGTTGGAACGATGGTTTAAACATGAGAGCCAATACATCGTCGTGTATATGCTCGGGAGCAACTTTTAAGCGTCCCGAAACATGGTGAATAATGAGCTCTTTTAAATATTCAATATGAATTTTATGCTGTTTCTGTAAGAGGTGAATATCGTAACGAATACCGCTTCCAATGGTAACTTTTTTTATGCCTTTTTTGGTCCTTATTTTTTTGTAAAGTTGGATGAGTGGTGTTGGGTCTGTTTGTAAGTTTTTACATATATTTGGATAAATACATGATGGGCGTTTACATTTTTTGCATATAGATTCGTTCGTGCCTTTCATTTGGTACATATTGGCCGAAGGTCCGCCTAAATCACTGATATGACCTTTGAAGTAAGGCATTTGGATTAGTTTATCTACTTCTTGTTCAATGCTTTGTTCGCTGCGGCTTATTATAAATTTGCCTTGATGTATGGCTAAGGAACAAAACGAGCAACCACCAAAACAACCCCGATGAATGGTGATGGAGTTTTGAATCATTTCAAAAGCAGGTATAGGCTCTTTTTTTAGATATTTTGGATGAGGTAGGCGAGTGTAGGGGAGTTGGTAGTAAAAATCTAAATCTTTGGATGTGATAATAGATGGCGGATAAACTACAATATATTGTTTACCATGAGGTTGTACTAAAATATCGGGTTCTTTTTTGCTGCTGTTTTCTTCAATGAGTTTGTATGCCAGTGCAAACGATTTTTTGTTTTTTAGACATTCTTCGTATGAGGGCAATAAAATATATTTTTGTGTCGGTAATTTATCAACCAAAATGGTTGCTTGTTCGTGTTCTGTTATTTGTGGAATGGAATAACCTTTTTTTATCTTTTCGATGAGTAAAAGCATTGTTTTTTCAGCCATTCCATATAGCAATATATCAGCTTTGGAGTCTAATAATATAGACGGTTTTAGTTGGTTGCTCCAATAATCGTAATGAACCAAGCGGCGAAGGGAAGCTTCAATTCCACCAATGACAATGGGAACATCGGGATACAGTTTTTTTAAAATGGTACAATATACAGTTACTGCATAATCGGGACGGGCTCCATGCTTGTTACCCGGTGTGAAAGCGTCGTCGCTACGCAGGCGTTTGTTAGCTGTATAATGATTGACCATAGAATCCATATTGCCGGACGTAACTGCAAAAAATAAATTGGGTTTACCAAATTTCTTAAAATCGCGTAAATCGTCTTGCCAATTGGGTTGTGGAACTATGGCAATTTTTAATCCTGCCGATTCTATGATTCGAGCTATGACAGCAGCACCAAAAGCAGGATGATCGACATAAGCATCACCGGTAAATAAAATTACATCGAGGGTATCCCAACCTAATTTTTCAGCTTCTTTTTTGGTAACCGGAAGAAAAGATGACATGCTTTAAAAAGGATGATTAGCACGAAAAGCTTTCAATCTCTCTTCGAGCAATGGAATATCGTTTCGGTTAATTTGCGAAACACACGCTCTTAAACCGTCTTTACGATCACTGCCAGTAATGGTTAGCGATATAGCACTCACACCATAATATAAAAGCTCTTCGAGCAATTGTTCAGCATTCATGTTAGGGTAGGCAAAAGTAAAATAAAAACCATCAGCCAACGCTTCGTTTTCGTCTTTGTCGTAAACAATATAAAAACCGTTATCGGTAAAAACTTTCTTCAAAAGACGAGCACGTTCGCCATATTCTTTCACATCATTGACAAAGTTGTAAATACCTTCGTTAGCAGCTTTTAGAATTGCTGCTAATCCGTATTGCACCGAATGAGCAACACCCGACGATAACGAATATACTACTTTATATATAAGTGCATAACCAAATTTGTCTGTTTTAAAAATAGGTATTAAATCGGGATAAGTTCTATGGAATAGTTTATTAGAAACAGCCAATATTCCAATACGCTGACCGGCATAACTAAAGGCTTTAGAACTTGAAATCAATAGTATGTAGTTGTCGGTATAATTTGCAACCGTTGGTTGATAAGGTGGTTCGCCGGGTTTAGACATGTCTTTTCTGAAGTCCATAGCAAAATAAGCAAGGTCTTCGATAACAACAACATCGTATTGATTAGCTAAATCGCCGATAATTTTTAATTCTTTTTCGGTAAAGCATATCCACGATGGATTATTGGGGTTTGAATATACAATAGAAGAAATATTTCCTTTAGATAAATAGCTTTCAAGTTTTTCTTTGAGTTTGTCGCCACGATAGTTGTAAACGTCGAATGTTTCGTAGGGAATGCCTAAAACTTGATGTTGTTGTTTTTGAACAGGAAAACCGGGGTCGATAAATAAGGTAGTATTTTTCTTTTTATCGGTTTTACTCATCATAAGAAAAGCTGCAAAGCCTCCTTGCATACTGCCTACAGTTGGAACACAGCATTCGGGAGCAATGTCGATATTCATAAAAAGCTTAACAAAGCGTGAAAATTCGTTTTTAAGCTCTGTTACTCCTTCTATCATGGGATATTTTGAGGCTACTCCGCGGTGTAGGGCTTCAATTTCGGCATTAATTCCAATATTCGATGGTTCTAATCCGGGAACACCCATTTCCATACGAATAAATTTTTTCCCGGTAGCTTGTTCTATGTTGTTGACCAGTCGAACTAACTCACGTATAGTAGCTTTACCGATTTCAGAAATTCCCGAACTTTTTATTTTATCGCTTACAATAGCAAAATCGAAGGGGGTATTTTTTACTGATTCCATAAAAAATGCTTTAATGAGCAAAAATAGTGTTTTTATTTGAGATAAACCAAAGAAAAATGCACTCTATGTTTTATTTTTCTAGAACAAAATTTGGTATTTTTACAAAAAAAAATTATGTTGAAAGCAGTTTTTATTTCTTTGTTTATTTTTTCCGTAAATTCATTGTTCGCTCAAACTACAAGCAACAAACATGTATTTTATGCCTGTTCGCCAACGCCTGTAGTGCATAAGCCAATGAATTACATTTCTGGTTCCATGGGGGGCATGTACACTTTTTCTCAATTACTGGCCGAGTTAGATAAGATGCATGCGTTATACCCCGATATTATTTCGCCTAAACTTACTTTAGGAAGTCATTTGTCGTACGAAGGTCGTCCATTATATTATGTAGTTATTTCTGATAATCCTATGATAGAAGAAGGTGAGCCTCAGGTATTATATACGGCACTTCACCATTCAATGGAAGTTATTTCGGTACAGCAAATGGTTTATTATATGTGGTATTTGCTAGAGAATTATGCTACGAACGATGAAATAAGATATTTGGTTGATTATACCAAAATGGTTTTTGTACCATGTATTAACCCCGATGGATATGTTTACAATGAATCGACGAACCCGCAAGGGGGAGGCACGTGGCGTAAAAATCGTAGAGATAATGGATTTACCATTGGTGTCGATTTGAATAGAAATTACGATTATGCATTTGCGTATGACGAAATTGGCTCGAGCTCTTTAGGCTGGCACCCTTGGTATCGTGGCGATTCGGCTTTTTCTGAACCCGAAACTCAATTTATGAAAGATTTAATCGAAAGTCATTCCTTTAAACTTAGCTTAAATTGGCATTCGTACGGGAATTATTTAATTTATCCTTGGAATTACAACGGAGCACAAACCCCCGATTCGGCAGTTTTTGAAAAAATATGCCGATTCTTAACAAATGAAAACCGTTTTCGTTATGGGAATGTCGATCAGGTTTATGGTTACAATAGTAATGGCGATGCCGATGATTGGGCATACGGAATTCATCATATAATTTCAATGACGGCTGAATTAGGAACGTTAGACGACGGCTTTTGGCCCGATACCAGCCGAATTGAACCTTTATGCAATTCTGTTGTATGGATGAATAAAAAATATGCATTATTATCTCACGATTTTGCTGTCGTAAATGATTTAAGCCACAGGATTATCGATAATACATCGGGCTACTTTAAATTTGAAATTGAATGTTTGGGATTAGATACTCCTTCTACTTTTACAGTATCAATTATACCGCTTAGCCCTGAAATTATGAATGTTGGTGCTCCTATTACTTTTAATCATATGACTTTGTTAGAAAATAAAATAGATAGCATTTATTATCAATTATCGCCCAATATTCAAACAGGGCAAACAGTGAAGTATATTTTAGCTGTTGATAATGGAATTTTTCAATTTAAGGATACCATTACTAAAGTGTTTGGACCTTCGCACATATTATTTTATGATGCTTGTGAGGATATTTTACATTGGAACACAACATCGTGGAATGTTACTTCTGAAGATCATTGTTCGGGAGCTTATTCCATTACCGATTCGCCCAACGATGTATATGATTTTTTTGAAGGCTCAGAGTTGATTTTGAAAAACTCGGTCGATTTAACGAATGCCATGATGGCCGATTTGAATTTTAAAGCCAAATGGCAAATTGAACAAACTTACGATTGGGTAGAGTTATATGCTTCTGTTGATAGTTTTAGTACATGGATACCATTATGTGGGCGTTATTCGTCGCATGGTTCAGACGACCAAAACGAAGGTGAGCCTTTGTACGATGGACAATACTTAACATGGGTTGAAGAAGAAATACATTTAGACGATTTTATTGGACAAAAAGTGTGGTTTAAGTTTGTGTTAAATAGTGATCAGACTCACAATTTCGATGGTTTTTATTTAGACGATTTTACGGTTAGAGCCATTGATTTGCAAAGCCAAATGAACGAAAATCAATATTCGATGAATGAGATATATCCCATTCCGGCAAGTGATTTTATATATGTTCAGCAAAAGTCAAACAAGCCATTAAAGGCTGTACAGATTTATAATAGTATAGGACAATTGCAGTTTAGCCAAAATTTTGAACGAATTAATGATAGGCTAAAAGTTGATATATCTGCTTTGTCCGAAGGAATTTATTTTGTAAAGCTTGTGTACGATAATCAGGTTCAACAAATAAAGAAAATAGTGATAAAAAAATAAGTTAACCCAAACTAATCAATAGGTTATTCGCTCGCAATGACAGCCTGTTCGTCATTCTGAGCTTGTCGAAGAATGACCCCATGCTCAATTAGTTTTGCGTATGGTTATACTTTGACCAGCTTGTTATGTTGGTTTATTCATCGCACTTGGGTTAAATGCTGGAATAAGGCGTTATGTTGAAAATAGAATTCAAAAATTATAAAAATATTTTGGTGTAAAAAAAATTATGTATATTTGTAAATATTAAAATATCATAAAATAACTAAAAACAAAATTAAAATGAAAAGGTTAAATTTGTTAGCATTAACATTGGTGTTTTTAATGTACTTATTAAGTTTAAATTTTACTTACTCTCAGGTAGGTATCAATGCTACGGGTAGTAATCCTCATTCGAGTGCCATGCTCGATGTAGCAGCCGATGGCACTACAAAACTTGGTTTACTTATACCGCGTATGACCACTGCAGAGCGGAATGCCATTAGTTCGCCTGCACATTCGTTGTTGATATTCAACACTACTACCAATTGTTTTGAGTGGTGGGATGCTAATGGTAGTACTTGGGTCAGTATGTCGTGTGCTTGTACGCCTCCTTCTGCACCTACTGCCAATGCTGCCAGTGGCGTTACACAAACGGCGTTTACGGCCAATTGGACATCGGTAAGTGGTGCTACAACGTATTATTTAGATGTAGCTACTGATAATGCATTTACCAACTTTGTAAGTGGGTATAATAATACTAACGTAGGTAACGTAACTTCGTTTAATGTAACGGGTTTGACATGTAATACCACGTATTATTATCGTGTACGTGCGGGTAGTAGTTGTGGTACGAGTGCTAACAGCACTGTTATAACAGTAACGACCTCTTCGTGTCCACCAGGTTCTTGTGGCTCTCAGGTATTTATGGCTGCTAATATAGACGTAGGGACGATGATTAATGATCCTAATGAGCAGAATAATGATTCGGTAGTAGAGAAGTATTGTTACAACAATACCCCTGCCAATTGTACGACTTATGGTGGGTTATATCAGTGGGCAGAGGCTATTCAGGTGTCTTACACGTACAATACTAATTCTTTAGGTGCACAATCATGGATGACTTGTGACCCATGTGGTAGTGGTGGTAGGCAGGGGCTATGCCCGAGTGGTTATCATGTACCTACGGATTTGGAGTGGAGCCGGTATGAGTGGTGTGTAGAGAATAACATATCACCTGCGGGTGGTACTTCTTTATCTGACTTTCAAAATTTGAGTGGATGGCGGGGTTCTACATCAAATACGGCGGGACCTGGATCGAAGTTAAAGGCGAGTAGTAGTAATAGTCCGAGTTGGGATGGTACGAATGCGAGTGGGTTTACGGCTTTGCCGGCGGGCTACCGCTACTTCGGAGGCGGCTTCGGCCACTACCTCGAGGCGTGCGCCTACTTCTGGTTTGCTACTGAGGTCAGTGCTACGTCCGCCTGGTATCGCGTCCTCGTCACGGGCAATTGGCAGAGCTACCGGAGCAACGCCAACAAGGCGATCGGCTTTTCCCTCCGCTGCCTCCAGAACTGACGTAAAAGAGCGTCATTGCGAGGAGCGTTTTCTCCTCCCGTCATTGCGAGGAGCGGAGCGACGAAGCAATCTCCCCGATGCTCGTTACCATTGTGTTATGTGTGTGGTGGAGATTGCTTCGCTCACTATGTTCGCTCGCAATGACGTAAAAGAGCGTCATTACGAGGAGTGTTTTCTCCTCCCGTCATTGCGAGGAGCGGAGCGACGAAGCAATCTCCCCGATGCTCGCTACCATAGTGTTATGTGTGTGGTGGAGATTGCTTCGCTCACTATGTTCGCTCGCAATGAC
>JABUFC010000070.1 GCA_013314715.1 Bacteroidales bacterium
GTGGCATCAACGCTCATATTCTTCCGGTTCCGTGTATGAACATTATCAATGGTGGTAAACATGCCGATAACAACGTCGATTTTCAAGAATTCATGATTGCACCTCATAATGCAAACAGCTTCTCCGAAGGTATTCGCATGGGTATCGAAGTTTTTCATACATTAAAAGAAGTTTTAAAGAAAAAAGGCTACTCTACCGGTGTGGGCGACGAAGGTGGCTTTGCTCCTAACCTAAAATCGAACGAAGAAGCAATGGAAGTTATTCTTGAAGCTATCAATAAAGCTGGTTATAAACCTGGCAAAGATGTAAGCATCTGCCTCGACCCCGCCGCAAGCGAAATGTGGGACAATGGAAAATATATTATGTTTAAAAGCACAAAAAAAGCTGTATCTACTGACGATTTAATTGCTTTATGGGACAAATGGGTAAAAGACTATCCTATTATCAGTATCGAAGATGGCTTGGCTGAAAACGATTGGGACGGATGGAAAAAACTAACCAAAACTCTTGGAAATAAAATAGAATTAGTGGGTGATGATATTTTCTGCACGAATCCTGATATTTTAGCAAAAGGCATTAAAAATAAAGTGGCTAACTCTATACTTATTAAACTAAACCAAATAGGAACGGTTACCGAAACACTCGATACCATTGACTTAGCTTTTAAAAACCATTACAACATTTTTGTATCGCATCGCAGTGGCGAAACTGCCGATACATTTATTGCCGACTTAGCTCTTGCCACCAGTGCTGGTAAATTAAAAACAGGTAGCGGCTGCCGCAGCGAACGAATTGAAAAATTCAATCAACTCATCCGTTTAGAAGCCTTGTTAGGCAGTTCAGCAAAATATGCCGGCATTAAAGCTTTTAAAAATCAATAAAAATCATATGGAGGCTGTTATTGTATAATGACAGCCTCTTTTTTATGTTTCATTATGAGCAAAATACTTTACATTTTAAGCATTTTAATTTTATTTTCTTGTAAAAAGAAAGATGAAAGCTATATTATTTCTGGTTATGTTACAAACCCTGAATTGAATATCGCTGTTAGTCAAATGCAAGTATCACTCTGGGGAACAAAAATTAGTAATGGAACAGTTCAAAATCAGCAAGAAAAATTAGGATCTACCACTACCGATGCATCAGGTCATTTTGAATTTAAATTTAATAAAGCCGTATATTCTGAAATAAAATTAGTGCTATATAAAAGCGATTATTTTAACGTAGAACAAAACATTAATCCAAATAATTTAAATCCAGGCGAAAACTATAACCTAACTATTCAAGCTCATGGAATAGCTTGGTTAAAAACAATTGTAAAAAATGTAGGTACGCAATATAACGATGATAAACTAACATATAAATTATCACTTCCTTATTCGAATTGTTCGAGTTGTTGTTCTACTCAACAAATAATCTTTACAGGAACAACGGTTGATACAACATGGGTCTGCCCTGTTTATGCAGGGAGCAAAATTGCTATTCAATGGATATATTCACATGGAGGTAACGACCTGCCACACCTCGATACACTCAATATTTTGCTAAACGACACTACGGTACACTCATTATATTATTAGCCTATTGGCTCTCAAAAATAATTTGAAGCAAAATTTTGCTATTACATTTCTGGATCAATAAGAATACGCCCACAATATTCGCATACAATTATTTTTTTGCGTGTGCGAATTTCTAATTGGCGTTGAGGCGGTATTTTAGCGAAACAACCACCACAAGCATCACGTTCAACTTTAACTACAGCTAAGCCGTTACGCATATTGGATCGAATACGTTTATATGCGGTTAATAATCGAGGCTCAATAATTTTTTCAAGTTCAATTGATTTATCGCGTAGCTGCTGTTCTTCTTTTTGAGTTTCTTCAATAATTTCACGCAATTCTTTTTGCTTTTGTTCTAAATCGATCCTTCTACGTTCAAGAAGTTTATCAACTGTCTGGGCTTCTGCTTTTAATTCTTCTATACTGGCGCTAAATTCTTTAATGTGCTTTTCGCACAATTGTATTTCTAATTGTTGAAATTCGATTTCTTTATTAATAGCATCGAATTCGCGGTTATTGCGAACGTTTTTTTGTTGTTCGCTATATTTTTTAATAAGTTCTTCTGCTTTTTTAATTTCTAGTTTTTTATGACTAATCTTTTGTTCATTAGTTTTAATTTCATCAGAATATTTTTGATAACGCGTTTCTAATCCGGCAATTTCATCTTCCAAATCCTGAACTTCAAGAGGTAATTCACCACGAAGTTTTAGAATATTATCAATTTGAGAATCAACAGTTTGTAATGTAAATAATGCTTTTAGTTTTTCTTCTACAGAAAGTTCGTTTAATTCTACTTGAGCTTCTTTTTTAGCCATATTAAAAATAATTTACAGGATTAGAACAATTTTCCGATAAACGGACTGCAAAGTTAGTATTTTTTTTCGTAATTATTTCAAATATTTTTTGCACAAAATGAATTTCTGTCTCAAAATGTCCGGCATCTATTAATAGTAAACTCGACGGGCAGTCTGTAAAGTCGTGGTATTTTAAATCAGCAGTTATAAAAGCATCGGCATTGTTTTTTATGGCGGCTTGAATATACGAAGCACCACTACCGCTGCACAAAGCTACCTTTTGAATGATATTTTTTTCGCTTTTATTGTAACGTATGACTTTACAGCCAATTTTTTGTTTGACGTATTGCTGAAATGCCAAAACAGACATTGGATCGAGCAGATAACCGATTATACCTATACCGACCTGTGAATAAGTGTTTTCGAGCATATAAATATCATAGGCAACTTCTTCGTAAGGGTGAGTATCTAATAATGCACTTACTATTTTATTTTGCAAATAAGCAGGAAAAATTGTTTCTATGCGAGTTTCGGGTTCGTGATGCTCCTCATTAATAGCACCTACATATGGGTTACAACCTTCATTGGCTTTGAATGTTCCATAACCTTCTACATTATAGCTGCACGAATCGTAATTGCCAATTTGTCCTGCTCCTGCATCGAACAATGCCTTTCTCACTATTTCTGCATAATCGTGAGGGACATAGGTAACCAGCTTTTTGAGTTGATGTTGGACTGGCTCTAATATCTCTATATTCTGAAGTTGAAGCAAATCAGCTAAAATTCGGTTAGTACCCTGCATCGACGAATCGAAATTCGTATGAATGGCATAAATGCTCACTTGGTTTTGAATGGCTTTGATAACGATGCGTCCTTGATGAGTCTCTGGATTGATTTTTTTTAACGTTTTAAAGAGCAATGGATGGTGCGAAATAATTAAGTTGCATTGCTTGGCTATGGCTTCATCAATAACTTGCTCCGTAATATCTAAGCATATTAAAATGCCATTGATTTCATTTTCAGGAAAAGAAATTTGACTTCCACTATTATCGTACGATTCCTGAAATGCTAATGGATATAATTGTTCGATTGATTTTATGAGTTCTTTTATCTTCATATTATTTTTTAGGTGATGCTACCGAAAGTAAAACGCCTAAAACAATTCCTAAAAAAGCTGCAATAACCACTCTATATTCCGAAGCTACCATAAAATTGATAGTTTGCATCGGAATCCAAAAAATAGGTATGGTCTTTTTAAAAATAAAATTCCACTGCATATCCCAATTGATAGCAGGGAATATTTTGCGTATAGGAATGGGTGTAAAAAATTTAGTTAAAGAGCCACCCGTTTGCATAATATGCATATCGGTTATTTTATGAAAGGTCATCATCACGGGAGCATAAGTAAGATTCATAACAGTACTAATCAAAAATGCCGATAATAAACGTACCCCACCCAAGCCATTTTCAGAAGCCTCAAAAACATCTTTAAATGCCATTGAATCTTTGGCACCTGCAACACCAAAATATTTCTCAACCAAGGTAGGAATTCCGGCAGCAAAAACCACAAAAGCAATTTTTATGGTTATACCTAAAAAACCCCACACCATCATTCTGGGAACCAATCCAAAACCTTTTTCGGTATAATTGCCCGTTCGAATTCTTAAACCTATCACCTCGCCTAACGTTGCCAACAAAGCGAATTTTAAAAAACTTGTATATAGCCAATAATCTTCGTTATATAAAAAAGATGATTGAAAGTCTTTGAGAAAACTAAACGGCAAAAAAGGCAATACAATAATTGTAAAGATTAAAATAAAAATAAAATCATTTTTCTTCATAATACGTCATATTATTTTTCGATTCTTATACGTGCATCAACGGCTATTACCTGATTTTTCTTACCTAATAATGGATTGATATCCATTTCGTAAATTTCGGGAACTGCTCTTAATAAAGCCGATACTTTACAAATTATATCGGCAAAAAGTTCTATATTAACCCCTTCTTGCCCACGAACTCCTTTTAGCATTGGGAAAGTTTTTAATTTTTGAATGGCTGTTAAAACCTCATCTTTGGTAGCAGGTACTAACAAAGTTTGAACATCTTTCAAAACTTCAATAAATATTCCCCCTAGACCAAACATCAACAAATGACCAAAGGGTTCTTCGCGTTTAGCACCAATAAATAGTTCCATACCCGATAACATGGGTTGAATAAGTATTCCAGTAACATCCTTAATTTTTATCATTCGCTCAAACTCTTTTACAACTGCATCTTTCGACTTAATGTTAAGTGCAACACCACCCACATCCGATTTATGAACCGGTCCTATTACTTTCATCACAACAGGATAGCCCAACTCATCGGCAGCTTTTACTGCATCAATTACATTGGAGGCTACCATTTCGCCAGCTCTAGGAATACCTGCCACATCTAACAACATTTGTACATCAGCAGGTTTTAAATAACCATTGTCAACATTTGCTAAAATACTTCCAATACGTTCTTTGTTCAATATGTATTGATTATCTTTAAAAGAAACAGGCTTGGGTGTATTATGGATTTGAGCCAAAGCTCTTGCAAACACTACTTCATCGGGGAAATTGATTCTGCCTTTTGACAAAAAATCGTTTATTTCGTCGGCCACATTGATAATTGAAGGCAAAACGGGAAAAATGGGTTTAGAGCATACTTTCATTTTTTCGTGTAAAACATTGTAAACATCGTAAACAGGGAATAATCCAGGGCTACCAAAAATAACAACCATGGCATCTATGTTATCAAATTCGTGCTCACAGTAATCAATAATTTTTCCGAGTTGTTCGGCAGTACCTGTTGCTAAAAAGTCAATAGGGTTGGCAACCGATGAGCCTGGGAACAAGTGAGTAAGCAATTCTTGGGCTTTAGGTCCCTCAATCTTGGGAATTTCAAATCCTCCCTGCGAAAGTGCATCGGTAAGCATAACAGCTGGTCCTCCAGCATGGGTAATAATAGCTATGCGTTTGCCCATAAGAGGTTTGTGCATAAAAATAGAGGCAACTGTGGTTAACTCTTCGCGTCCATAGCAACGTACAATGCCTGCTTTTTTAAAGAGTGCATCTACCGCAACATCGGGGCTTGCCATAGCACCGGTATGCGATGAGGCTGCCCTACTCCCCGCTTCGGATGAACCAGATTTGATGGCAGCAATTCTGCAACCTTTGCTTACTAACGAAGATGCGTGTTTTAAAAGTTTTTCAGGTTTTTTAATATTTTCAATATATAACAATTTAACCTTAGAACTTTTGTTTGGGTCGAAAGTTAAATCCATATATTCGAGCACTTCTTCTACACCCATTTGAGCTGAGTTTCCGACTGAATATACCGACGAGAATGTTAAACCTTTAGGCATTCCCGACTCCATAATAAAAACAGCCGTAGCACCACTACCACTAATAAAATCGCATCCCATTGGATCAAGCTTAGGTATAGGAGTTGTAAATACGCCAGCATAATTGTAATTCAACACTCCAATGCAATTGGGACCAATAAGAGAGCCTTTAACATCATTTATCGTTTTTACTATCTTTTTTTCTAATTCTGCACCTTCGTGGCTTTCTTCGCTAAATCCTGCAGACAGAATGATGAACGCACGTGTCTGTTTTTGATAAGCAAGAATATCAACTGTTTCGGGGCAAAGCTTGGCAGGAATAGCTAAAATAGCCAAATCTACTTGCGGAAGCTGACTAACATCGGCATAAGAAGCAATGCCCTGAACTTCGCTTTCTTTAGGATTTACAACATATAACTGACCTTTAAACTGATGGTCAATTAAATTTTTTAAGACTTTACCACCCGGTTTTTGAATTGTATTTGAACCACCTACAACAACTATACTACGAGGATTTACTAATTGTTCTGTTATCATAAAATATTGAATTAAACTGCTTCAAAAATAGATAAATATTGAGGAATAAAAAAAGAAAATGAGCAGTTTTACAGCTATATTTTCCATACTCTTACCATATGATGTTTATGTGGCGGTCCCTGTAATCGTTCGACTTTAAAGCCGACACTTCTAAGATTTTGCTTTACTATTCCGCTTGATGCATAAGTTACCAAGGCTCCACCGGAGTTTAAATGCTGAAACAAGTTCTGAAAAACATCTAACGTCCACAATTCGGGTTGGGCTTTGGGACTGAATGCATCGAAATAAATCAAGTCGAAAACCTTGCTGAATTTTATGTTCAAAATATCTTCGTTGCGTTTATAGACTACGAAATCTTTGTTTATCGGCTGTTCTTTGTTCCATGGAGCTTGCATCAATTGTAAATAAATTGTTTGGTTTTCGAGCGATGAAGCTATAATTTGCACAAGTTCTGATGTGAGTGGATATAATTCAATGGCTTCATAATAAATCGTTTGGTTTTGAGCTTTATTAAAAAAAGTAAGATAAGCATTGAGACCTGTACCCAATCCAACTTCAAGAATAGTTAATGAGGGTTGGTTACAAAACTTTTTCAATCCCTGCTCTATAAACACATAAAGGCTTTCGTTACGAGCTCCATATACAGAATGAAAAGTTTCGTTATGTAATTTATCGTAAATAGTTAATGAGCCGTCATCGGTTTGCTGTACCTCGAACTGTGTCATGTTATTTCCTAAAATTGAGCTGATAAAAATACTTTTTACCTTTTAAGAAAAAGTCGAAAACAATGATCCCTTTATAAATGGTCGGAATCTCTTTTACTTTAGCTAATTTAATATTCTCCAGTCGTTTTGTTTTAAAATGTTTACGATTTAAAATAAATTCTCGATGTGCTCTAATTACTGCCCCTGCATTGCTAAACTCAAATCCTAGAAGAAACTTCACAAAGGCTATAAAGTCGAGCAAATAACGCATTAAGATAATTCTACCGTAGTGTATATGTACGTTTTTGTATAACAAATAAAGGTTGTTTCTAAAATTAAGAAAAGTTTTATGTGGATTGGTTTTACTCAAAGTTGCTCCTCCCAAGTGATAGACTTTTGATTGAGGTATATAAACAATGGAATAACCACGTGCCCATATTCGCCAGCAAAGGTCAATTTCTTCCATATGAGCAAAAAAATCGTAGTCAAGGCCGCCAACTTGCTTGTATATATCGGTTCTAATGAACAAACAAGCTCCCGATGCCCAAAAAATATCTTCAATTTGGTTGTACTGCCCATTATCTTGTTCAAAAACATTGAAAAAGCGTCCACGGCAAAATGGGAAACCGTATTTATCGATATAACCACCGGCTGCTCCAGCATACTCGAATTCAGTTTTCTTTTTGTAAGACAAAAGTTTGGGCTGGCAAGCTGCCACTTTTTCGTTTTGATCTAAATGAGCAATCAAGGGTTCGAGCCAGTGTTCGGTAACTTCAACATCTGAATTGAGCAAAACGGTATATTTCTCGGTAATTTGTTCGATAGCTAAATTATATCCACCGGCAAAACCATAATTCTTATCAAGCTCAATAACACTAACCGAAGGAAAATGCTTTTTAACAAAAGCAACAGAATCGTCGGTACTACCATTATCGGCAACATAAATATGAACATCGGGATATTGCGAATATTTAACAACCGAAGGCAAAAATTCCGAAAGAATTTCTTTACCATTCCAATTTAATATAACAACAGCAACCGACAAGTTAAATAAATTTTGGACAAAGATAGTTTTTATTTAAAAATTTTAATAAAGAAATAATTGCATTCATTAGAGATCTATGATAAGAAAATGAAATAAAACCAAATTTTTATGCAAATAATCATTTATTAAAATTTTCGCCTGCTCTACCTCCAAACTGGTCGTCGCTTTGCGTTGCGTTGAAATTGTACATTGAATTATTTCGGCTGCTTAAACGGCGTTCCCAATTTTTGTCATATACCTCGCCACGCACATCCGAATGCAAAAGAATATAATCATTACCTACTAAGGTTGGATTGTAAAAAACAAATTTCTTATTCAACTGATTGCCAATGACATAATATTGCCATATTTCGTATGGATAAGCCGATGGTTCATGCTTGCTTTCGGTTACCTGATCGGGTGCACCATATTTTAAATAAACCCGTCCACGATCGCTCTCGTAACCTTTTTTAACTTTGCTACCATACAACCGCTGAACATAATTCACTAATTCCATATACTTACGCCATTCGCCCTCAGGATCGAGACTATTGCGAGATTGCCAAAAAGTTAGAATATACTTTTTCATTTCGCTAATATTCTTGTTTTCTAAAACTACTAAGGCTTTATCTAGCTCCACTTGACTCGAAATAGGAATCAAACAACGAATAAACTCTTTTAAACTATCGACATTGGTATAGGGTTCTATAAATGAACCTTTTAAATCAACGCTTGACATACCTTCCCAGCGTTTATCGGCAATCGGATTGTTTCGCTGAAAAAATACTTTTTGACGTGCCAACACTTTATTTTCTTTACTAACTAACTCAAATACAAGATTGTAATTTCCCGATGGCAATGAGCTAATATCAAACGATGCTATAACAGGTATAATGGTACTAGCTTTAACTTTTTTAGACATTTGATAAACATCAAAAGGCTCATCTTTTGTAACTTTGGTAATATAATAGCGAATTAAAAAATTTTCTTCCTCACCCAACGTTTTTGTATTATATACTTCGGTATATGCCTGCAGTTTATTTATATTTGCAGGAAAATAATCGGAAATAAAGGGTGTAAATTGATAACCATTCTTTGTAAACATATTTTCTTCGTTGCTGGGCTCAACTTTTTCTAAATATTCAACACCTGAAAATTGAATAGCAGACGACAAAGGCTGTATTTGAATAATATCGAAATAACGATTTTCGCCTTTTGAAGTCTTATCGAGTGTATCACGAACAATAATCTCCAAATTATACAAACCCGGTTCAATTGCAAAACGATGAACAAACAGAAAATCTTTTTTGTTTAAAGTATCAGTTAAAACAGGGCTGGACACATTAAATTTTTGAAATTGTTTTATTGTTCCTTCTTGCTTAAAAAGCATAGTAATTTCAACACTTCCACCGAAACCATTGTTCAAAGACGCATATTGAATTGACTTTCCAATAATTGTGAAATACGTTTCTATATAAGGCTTTGATTCCAAATCGTAAAACGGCACATAATAAAAATAACTGGTAACTGCTTGAGCTTGGAAAGCAATAAATACTAATATAAAAAACAAAAAACGTTTCATGTGTAATTATTTTTTAATTTTTAAATTAAGGTCACATGGAATACGCCATTCGAATAAAGAGCAAGGCTTATTTGTGAGTGATAATTTCATTTTCGGTTGCTGTGAATTTATTCTCATGGC
>JABUFC010000071.1 GCA_013314715.1 Bacteroidales bacterium
ATTATTCTTACCTTAGCCATTAGCCCTTTTTTATCATTGGCATATAAACAATTGAAAAAGTTTGTTCATAGCGATGGGTCTGAAATTTTACTTATGCAAACTAAATACATTAACGAACAGTCGCTTAAAACGCCATCTATTGCTCTATTGCTTGCCAAAAAAGAAACGATGCATATGGCCAATATTGTAAAAGGAATGGTACAAAAATTATTGCCTTTATTTTTAAACAAAGATAAAAAGCTATTGCAAGAATTAGAAAAAGAAGAGCAGGCAGTTAATATGCTTCGCGATCAAATAACCGATTTTTTACTACATTTAAGCAAACAAAACGTAACCGAAGATTTGATAAAAGATTCGTTTAAGCTCTTAGCTATTGTAAAAGAATTGGAAGAAATAGGCGACATTGTCGATACTAATTTGTTACCCAAAGCTCGCTATTGGATAGAAAATAATTACGATTTTAGCGAACAAGGCAAACAAGAGTTGCAAGAATATCATTCACGCTGTTTTAAATTGATTTCGATGGTGGTTGATGTTATGGCTAAATATGATGAGTATAAAGCAACAAAAATTAAAAAGAAAGAAAAAGAAAATATAAAACTCGCCTACAATTTAGAAAAAAGTCATTTTACACGTTTAATCGAACATATTGATAAAACCGTTCAGAGTAGCAAAACCCACATCGAACTTCTAGGACTAATGCAAGCTATCAATCGTCATTCGACTCAAATTGTAAGAATTTTATACAATGAGGTATAAAAGTTTGCCTTTTACCTCCTCTTATTGTATTTTTGCTCAATAAACCAGTAACAGTTTGAAAAATCTAATTTTACCTTTCTTTATCTCTTTATTTCTTATCTTTTCAACTATTATTCTTATAGGGCAAAGAGACATTACTTTAATGAGGATAAGTGTCCCTGAAGGACTTTCGCAAAGCACAGTAACCAGTTTATATTTTGACGAAGACAGTTGTCTTTGGATTGGAACCTGCAGCGGGTTAAATCAATGGCTTGATAAAGATATTGTTAATGCTAATAATTTAAATGCAGAATTTCAGGGAATTACGATTAGAAGTATTTGCAATATTGACAAAAAAAATTTGATAATTGGAACTGAAGATGGTTTCTTTTTAAAAAACTTAAATAATAACTATTTCAAAAAGTATTATATCTCGGCTGATAAAATAAAGGATAAAATGGTAAAAGCTTATAAAGCTGGTCAAAATCTATATTTTTTTGTTCGCGATGGATATGTCATCATATATAACATGATTACCCATCAACTAAAGGTTGTAAGAGCCAATATTGTTGAAGGAAAAGAAACGATTGCTGTTTACGATTCTGGTATTTTTTGGCTTGAAAGTAAACCATACCGGCTTTGTACATACGACAAAAAAAAAGAAAATATCAAATCCATACAGCTACCTTTTGAGTTTAACGATCAAGCTTTATATTCCATCCAGGTATTAAAAAATAAAATTCTTGTTAGTGGAAACAAGGGTTTTGCCGAAATAAATACATCTTCAAATACGATTGAATATTTTCCTGTTGAAAAATTAAATATTTCTGAGTTAAAGAGCACTAATCATTTGATATTTGCATCCTATTCGCCTCTAAATGAATACTGGCTTGGGATAAGAGGAATTGGTGTTATTTGTTTGGATAGAAATCACAATGTTATTAGAAAATATATTCAATCCTATCAAACAAATAATGATGAAAATATTAATTTTAAATTTCCTATATGTTGTGTTTTCGATAATTCGGGCAATGTCTTTATCGGAACTGACGGCAACGGTCTTATCAAGATAAATATTGGAATAAGAAAATTTAATCACATTTTACCATCTGAAATTTGCAGTAATCAAGTCAAAGATAATTTTATTCGAGCTCTTTACAAGAATGCAAATGGTCAATATTATTTTAGTACGTTAAATTCAGGATTAATTATTTACAATCCTAAAAAACTGAAATGTAAAGAAATAAGTAAATATAATAAAGAACAGATAAGCAATATTTCTTTTATTGCTCCGGCAGACAATGATTTATTGCTCGTTAGTACAAACATTGGTTTATTGCAATTTTCCGTTTCGGGGAATGCATTTATCAAACAACTAAGCAGCAATACTATTTACTTTTCCAATATTTGTAAGCTTAACGATAAATTTATTTTAGGCTCGGAAGATGGGTTGTTTTTACTTCAACAAAATCAAATAACAAAGTTAAATGCTGATATGCTGAATCAGATATCATTATTATTCAGCCTTGATGAGAATAGCTTTATTGCTGCAGAAAAAGGTGATAAAATGTATGTCGTGAGCTTGCTTAATCTTTCTAAAAAACTACCTATTGAATTACCAGACAGTATTATTCCATACAGACCAATTTATAATAGTATAGTAAAAATTAGAAACGAATACTATGTAGGTAGTTCTTTTGGCTTATTAAGGTTTTCGAGCAAATTCAAATTCTTGAAAAGATACTCGCAATATAATGGTCTGCCTGATGTGAATATTTATACCATGCTTTCTGATAAATCCCAAAAAATTTGGATAAGCACCAATAAAGGAATAAGTTTATTTGATCCTGAAACAGAAAGCTTTAGAAACTTTACAGAAAGTGATGGTCTTCAATCACTTGAATTTAACACCCATTCAGCCTTCTTTGCCGATGACGGTGAAATGCTTTTCGGTGGAATTAACGGATTTAATACATTCTTCCCGGATAAAATTATTTATAATAAAGTAGTTCCAAAAATAAAACTATGCGAAATGGAACTCAATGATAAAAAATTAAATCCAAACAATTTGAATGCAAATGACCTGCTTTCCTTTTCTTACAATCAAAATAATTTCACTTTCAAAATCGCGGCTATGGAATATACACAACCTTCAAAAAATGAAATAAAAGTTATTTTGAAAGGTATTGAAACAAAATGGAACTATCTAAAAAATAAGAATTCAATTCATTATCCCTGGCTGCCTTCCGGCAAATATGAGTTATATGCTTGCGCATCAAACAATGACGGATATTGGTCAAATCCTGTTCTTTTGCTTAAATTTACTATAAATCCTCCATATTGGAAAAGTATTTGGTTTTATTTTCTAATTATATTATTGTTTTTAGTAATTATGTCCATTATCTATTACTTTATATACATTTATAATTTAAAGAAAAAGATTCGGGAACTTAAACAATTACAAGCTATTGAAAGAGTAAGAATTAACATTTCCCGTGAGATTCACGATGATATTGGAGCGGGATTAACACAGATTGCAATCCTCTCAGAACAATTAAATAATGACGCACTACAATATTCTGAAAAAACACAAATTCAGGTTCGTACTAAAAAGCTAGAAAACATTACAAGAGAACTTCTTCAAAGTATGAGCGAAATTGTGTGGGTTATGAATCCGATAAATGATACACTCGAAAATCTACTAATATATTTAAGAAAGACACTTAATAGGCTTATCGAAGATACTTCTTTTGATATTAAAATTATTTTTCCGGATCAATACCCAGATATTATTGTTGACTCGGGTGTGAGAAGAAAAATACTGCTTATTCTCAAAGAAGCTGTTAATAATTCAATTAAGCATTCTTATGGTGATTTAATTTTACTGAAGTTTTTATTGTCAGATCAGTCTTTTTGCATTGATATTTCTGACAACGGCAAAGGATTTCAGGGGAAAATAAATCCTATTGGGAATGGGCTTAGAAATATGCGGCAACATGCAGATGAAATAGGATGCAAAATTGATTATTGTTCCGATAGTAGTGGTTTTAAAATTACCATAAAAGGTAATATCGAAATTTTTACTACTAAAGTAGTAAAGAACAAATAAAAACAAGAGTTTACTTTAACCAATGCAAAAAAAAATTGTAATAGTAGAAGATAACGATGAAATCCGATTCAGATTTATTGATATATTTTCAAAAACTGATGATATTGAATGTATAGGCGTTTATTCAAATGCCGAAGACTTTATTTCCGAATTCAGCCTTCTAAAGCCTGATATTGTTTTTATGGATATTCAGCTTCCAGGGATTAGCGGTATTGATTGCATTCGGCAACTAAAAAGTTATCATAACGAGACGCACTTTATCATTTTCACCATTTTCGAAAACAGTGAAAATATTTTTAACGCAATAAAGGCCGGTGCAACGGGATATTTACTTAAAAGCACTCCCGCTGATAAGCTTATTTCTTCTGTTTATGAAATATTACGGGGTGAATCACCCATGTCTGGCTCCATTGCCATGAAGGTAATAAAAGCTTTCCAGACACCCGAATCCTCAGATTTTGATTCATTGTCGCAAAGAGAACAAACCATTTTGCAATATCTCACCAAAGGGTACCGATACAAAGATATAGCCGAAGTATTATTTATAAGTACCGAAACGGTCAGAACCCATATAAGAAACATATACGAAAAACTACAGGTAAATTCGCGTTATGAATTATTTAATAAAACAGGAATTTCGCATATATCTGAAAACGCAAAATATATCAGTTCAAACGTTAAACCTGAAGATGAAGAAGCCTGCTATTATAAACTTCAGAATGTTTTTGAAGTGGAAAAATTGTTTCTTAAAGAGAAGCTTTCTATAAGTGAGCTAGCTGAAATAGTAAACTACCCTGTCTATATTGTGTCACAAACAATAAACAAAAAGTTTAAAATGGGCTTTTTCGATATTGTCAATCATTACAGGGTTCTGCATGCTATTCAATTATTAAAAGACCTGCAGAATAATATTTCTATCGAAGGAATTGGTTATCAATGCGGATTTACATCAAGAACAGCATTTTACAAAGCTTTTAAAAAAGAAACCGGAAGTTCTCCCGGCGAATATTTTGCATTTTCACAAAACCAAAAGCAGTTTTAAATTAGTTTGTCAACTTTTATAAAGCTTTACACCAAAGTTATATTTTAATATGACCTTTGCCAAAAAGAAGGTCAATGAATAAAATTTTGTTTTTTGTACTTTTAATAAGCAGTTTACCAACCTTTAGTACAAACACACAGGAAGACATCTTAAACCATGATTCTGCATCAATCATGTTAACTCCTCTTTCAGCATCTCATATCCGGTGGAAAGACTGGGATTATAAAGGTTATATCGGCATTACTCCTGTTTATTTAAACACACACAGCTTCAGTCTAGGTTTTGGTGCGGAAGGCGAATTTGCCCTACCTAAAATGCTATCATTCAGGGCTAATTTCTCACGAAACTACTTTGAGCTTGATAAAAGCGGCAAAAAGCCATATATGTTAGACCTGGGGATCAGTTTTCACCCTATTGAATGGATAGGTAATGCAAGCTATTCCGAATCAAAAGTCAACGGCGCTTACCAGATATCATATGACGGAGGCCAGACATGGCATGACAGGGATGCAACTATTGAGCATACCAGCAGCTCAGACGAAAGCATTAAACGAATCTGTTTCAGAGCAGGCATTATGAATTACAGATATAATTTTACAGAAGAAACAAAGTACCATGGCGATGTTATCAGGTATGTTAAATCATCAGCTTTATATGTCGGACTTTCATATTATAAGGTAGGGCTTGGAAAAAGTCAGAGAAGAAGCATCATGGCTGATTTCTTTATTCAAAAAGGAGTAGATGTTCCAACGAACCCGCTAATATCTGACACCTGTACCATGCAAAAAGGTGTCAGAGTATGCTATGTAAGAGCAGGCGATACAGGTGGAGGAACGTACGAATTCGGGTTTCTGCCCGGATTAAATTCCAAAAGCTATATCTATTTTAAAATATCACTGACTATTAATGCAGTGTTTACTAAAGGTTTCAAATGGTAATATGTATAACTAAAAATTTAATTTATGAGAACAACTATTCATTATTTTTTTGCTTTTTTAGCATTAAGCATTTTAGCATTATCAGGATGCAAAAAAGATGACGACACAAACAACAACAATTCGAACACTCAGCCGACAACAACTATCGGCTCATCAAGACAAGGGGGAGGAGTTACTGATATTGAGGGAAATACATACAGAACGGTCATTATCACTGTTTCGAACAGCAAAAGCACACAGGCAAATGAACAGGAGTGGATGGCAGAGAACTTAAAATCGACCAAGTATGCCAACGGAAATTCCATTAATCCGCAGGAAATGGCTGTTTGCAACAATGATTCAACAACCGTAAACGGATTAGGATATTTATATACCTGGAATGCTCTTATGAACAATACTACCGTTGAAGGTTCACAAGGAGCTTGTCCCGATGGCTGGCATCTCCCAACCATTAACGAATATAACACTTTGATTAACGCATTAGGTGGGGCTTCTGTAGCCGGGAAAAAAATGAAGTCAACTGATACAACTTATTGGGATAATATAAGTTTAGCCGATAATTCAAGTGGATTTAGTGCTTTAGGCTCAGGCTGGATAATGAGCGGAATGGTTTTCTTTTACAAACAGGCAACCATGTTCTGGACTTCAACAGAAGAATCAGCTGGAAGTGAAAGTGCAAAACTGATCCAGTTAAACAGCAATAATCAGGGTGCTATCAATATGTATGGAGGAGGTAAAGACGTAAAACAATCTTGCAGATGCGTTAAAAATTAAAGAAAATTATGTATAAGTATATTCTAATATTCATTTGCCTGTTACTCTCTTTAAGTAAATTGTTTTCACAGGCACCAGAAATATGTTATTTTTCTCAAATGGGTTTTAGTACCGGGTATGCATTTGGTAAAGAGAAAAGTGCTCCGTCAATTGGAATAGTTCATGGAATTGTAAATACTAAATATATGTTTTATGATGGTTCAGCAGTTAAAATTGCTTTTTATAATGAAGGAAGTCAAACCAGTAAAATTATTGCTCTTGAATTAATGATTTTGGATATAGGTTTTGGCTATGGTACCAAAAATTTCTTTATAGGTTTATCACCTTTTTCAATAAACTTAACTCAAAGTCCTTGTTTTGGTATGGCTGTATTAAGCCGATTCAGGATGTTTGAAAAAGTAACTACAGAAGTTAAGTTTATGCCAAAATTATATGGTAAACCAGAAGACTATGGAGTTTTTAATAATAATTTTCATGCAGGAGTTCATTATTGGTTTTCCGAAAAGTTTTCATTAGGACTACGATATTCCCGATATAATTATCATAGAAGTTTTAGTGTTATGGCTTCATGGAATTTTTTAGAAATTTGATAATAAAAATGATTTACACAATGTTTTTATAATGAAAATTATAGTTATTTTCATCTTATTACTTCTTTTCTTTTTCTATTCTTATGCGCAAATGTCGTTTTATGAGGCAGAATTAGGAAAGGTTGCATCAAAACAGATAAGTCAGAAATTTTGGGATTTGGTTATCAGAACTACTATGCAAATTTCTGTTATCGATAATTGGATAAGGGATAAAGAGGATAAGAAATTTCATTTTGGCGATATGCTTGGAATAAGAGGTGGTTTCGGAGTCGGAAGTTGGCAACAAATGCAACTTGAGGGAATGAAAAAGTATAATGAACTTATTGAGCTTGGATTTTCAGCAGGGGGCTTTGCCGGGTATAAAAACGATTCATGGGGAGTTTTTTACAAATATCAGAGAGAATGGTTTACCTCATACCATATGAGAAGTCCGTCAACGTATAATTTTATTTGCGATGTAAATACTATTTCCGTTATTATTAATAACGCATATTATCTAGAATATGCAACAGGAAAGCCGGTTATTAAGTCTTCGTTATCAGATTCTGACGAATTTTCGCGATACACATTTAAATATTTTACAAACGATGATACAGACAACTATACAAAGGAATATATCGGTTTCAAGATAGAACGGATTGAAAAAAATAATAATCAGGATTTTAATACATATAGTTTTGTCGGTGGTTTTTCGTTTTAATAATTCAAGCTATGCAAACAAAAAAGGCTGCTCTTTCGGGTAGCCTTTTTTACTTATTTTACCACAGAAAATCTTTGTATCGCCACTTTTTTGCCATTCTTAACTAATGAGGCAATGTAAATACCTTTGGAGTATTTATCCAACGAAACTACCCTTTCGCTGTAGCCTTTGGCTACTGAGATGGTTTCAACATGTTTGCCAAGAATATTGGTTATTTCTACTTCGCAGGGATTTTCTGATTCCGAGTTAACACATAAGGTAAACTGTTGCGATGCAGGGTTGGGAATAATTTTTATCCACGAATAGCTTTCGATATTTATTTCTGATGAGTTGTTTTGGAAAGATTTTGTCTGTTCTTCAGAGGGTTCCTGGAACATAGGACAGTTTGCCCTTTCAATTTCAATCCGGCTTGGCGGTATAAGACCTTGTGCAATACGTTTTTCCAATTGTAGCATACATAGCCATGCATCAGCTTGTTCCTTATGTATAACTCGGTATTCATATCAACACTGCACATTCTTCTGAACGAATAAAAAGCCGGGACATCGTTAAAGGGTTCTAGTATGGTATCGGATGTAAAGGTAGTATTAATATTCAGGGTATCCTGCGAATATATATTTACAGAACGAGACCTTTGCAAAATTATTTCAACTTTTCGATATATTTGCTTAAAATTGAATTTTTTAAGGGAATTATTCAAATTACATGACGATTTTATTCAAAAAAACACATTTTTTAAAGCGTAAGAACCTTGTTTTTTTTCTTTTAGCCCTTATTTTAGGCTTTATTTCGCACATGGGCACACTTCGCCCATCTAAATAAGTGATACGGCACGTTTCAAATTATACGCTATGGCCTGCAATACATGCTGAGCACGAACTTTAGCCAAGCCTTTATAACGAGCAACCATACCATTAAACCAACGTTTTATACTACCAAAAGTCCGTTCTACTACATAACGATAACGACTTATTATTTTATTAAATACTTGCTGCCAATGAGTTAAAGAACGATTGCGATATGATTTAAACAATTCATCGTTTTGGGGAATTTTATACCCTTTGTCGCCTAATATTTCTTTTTTTTCGCGATGAAGAATATCTTCGTTCCTATCTTAGGCTATTTCGTAAATTGTTTTGCCTTCGGGAGCATACGGACTTATGGTTACGCTTGCATCTACAATGGTTTTTCCTTTTTTTACTTTTGCACCGTGATGTTCTAATTGTTTATTGATTTTTCGAAGTAAACGATCGTAGGCTTTTTTACGAACTAATTCACTA